>NZ_PQMX01000037.1:0-68487 GCF_004368385.1 Burkholderia sp. B10
CCAGCAGCCCAGTGCCTGAAGTGCCTTGCGATCGAGCAATTGCTTCTCCTGACGTCCTTAAAGTCAGGCGTCAGGTTACGCAATCGCTCTAAAACCCTCCACGGTTTCCTACGATGAACCTTTTTTTTGCACGGCGATGAAGGCGGTGCGAACGACGACGCGGCCGGGCGATAGACTCGCAGTTGACGCGGTAGACTGCGCTGTCGGGGAAACTGCGGCGTTCGGCCGCAGGTGTCGGCGTTGCGTCGGCAACAGGCAAAAAAAAGCGCCACGGAGACCGTGGCGCTAAAAAAGTTCTAGCCATTCCGAGGGCCGTGCTAGAACCTGAGAGACTGCGCGAAACACCGTAGCGAGTTAAACTCCTGAAACGATGTTTCGAAAACGTGAGACATTCTTTCCGTTTCCGGCCGCCAAGTCAAGCGGTATTTGCACCGGCCTCTTCACTTTCCGGCAATAGTGAGTTGGCGGTTTCCCCAGTAAACCCAAGGGTGAACCCGTAAAATGTCATACGATGAACGATTCACCCATGGAACATGCATGTTTTGACAATCATCGTACAATTCTAACAAAATTGAAATCGAGTTTCGGAAATAGAGAGAACCGCACGTGTCGACATCTGTAACGCCTCCTGCGCCCCGAGATCGCGAATCGTCGCCGGACGAGATCACCGCCCTCGCGCGCGGTCTCGCCGTGCTGCGCCGCATCGCTGCGGCCGACGCCCCGGTAAGCAATCGCGAGCTGACCGAATTGACCGGTATCCCGAAGCCGACGGTATCGCGCATCACCGCGACGCTCGTCAGCGCCGGCTTCCTGTTCCAGCTGCCCGACAGCGAACGCTTCGTGCTGACGGCGTCCGTCCTCGAGCTGAGCCACGGCTTCCTGCGCAACTTCGACATTCGCGCACGCTCGCGGCCGTTCATGATCGAACTGGCCGAACGCACGTCGCTGTCGGTGCACCTCGCGGTGCGCGACCGGCTCGACATGGTCGCGATCGACGTGATCCGGCCGCGCTCGGCGGTGCTGGTCACGCGTCTGGAAATCGGCTCGCGGATGGACATCGCGCGCACGGCGGTCGGCCGCGCGTATCTCGCGGCGCTCGAGGACGACGAGCGCGACACGCTGCTCGACGCGCTGCGCGCGACGGCCGGCGACGACTGGCCGCTCGTGTCGGCGCGCCTGAAATCCGGCCTCGACGAAGCGCTCCGCGACGGCCATGCGCTCGCGGTCGGCGAGTGGCGCGAAGGGCTGAACGCCGTGGCGGCCGGGTTCGTCGGGCCGTCCGGCCAGCGCTATTCGGTGAACTGCGGCGGCGCGTCGAGCCAGTGCTCGCCCGAATGGCTGCAGGAACACGTGGTGCCCGCGCTGCACGAATGCATCGCGAAGATCACGCGCGAGATCGGCGGCTCGCCGGCGCGGCGCAGCGTCGTGTAATCGATTCGTCATCGTCGCGTCGCGTTCTTCGTGTGCTGTAACGGCCGTAACCCGTTGAAAGATGGGCCACTGGACTGTAGCGGGGACGGCACGTAGGATCATGCCCATCGTCGCGCCGCAGCCGCGGCGCACAATGCGCTCTTTCCCGCGCGGATCTGACGGGCCGGACCGAGCCGGCCCCGCCGGCGCTGCATGCGCACGCGCGATCGGCGCGATCGGCGCATTCGCCGCGTTTACCGCGTGTACGGCGCCTACCGGCACGCCGCGCCGCCTTCCCGACAGAACACGATGGACAACCAACCCAAGCCCACGCCCCCTTCGAAGGACCCTGCCCCCACTGCCGCACGGCGCCCGCGCCGCACGCTCGCGATCGGCACGCTCGCGGTCGTCATCATCGGCGGCCTGCTGTGGTGGCATCCGTGGCGGCGCACGCCCGCCGACGCAACCGGCGCCGCCGGCCCGGCGTCCGGCGCGATGGCCGGCGGCGACCATCGCGGCCGCGGCGGCCCCGCTGCGATGGCGAACGTGCCGCAGCCCGTGTCGGTCGCAACCGCGACGCAAGGCGAGATGCCGATCGTGCTGTCCGCGCTCGGCACCGTGACGCCGCTCGCGAACGTCACCGTCAAGAGCCAGTTGTCGGGCTACCTGCAGTCGGTCGCGTTCCAGGAAGGCCAGATCGTGAAGAAAGGCGACCTGCTCGCGCAGATCGACCCGCGCCCGTACCAGGTCTCGCTCGAGAACGCCGAAGGCACGCATGCGCGCGACGCGGCGCTGCTCGCGACCGCGCGTCTCGATCTGAAACGCTATCAGACGCTGCTGTCGCAGGACTCGATCGCATCGCAGACGGTCGACACGCAGGCGTCGCTCGTCAAGCAATATGAAGGCACGGTGAAAACCGACCAGGCCGCGATCGACTCCGCGAAGCTCAATCTCACGTACGCGCGCATCACCGCGCCGGTCGCGGGCCGCGTCGGCCTGCGTCAGGTCGACGCCGGCAACTACGTGACGCCGGGCGACACGAACGGGATCGTCGTCATCACGCAGCTGCAGCCGATCAGCGTGATCTTCACGACCTCGGAAGACAACCTGCCGGCGATCCTCGAGCAGGTGAACGCGGGCCGCAAGCTGTCGGTCACCGCCTACAACCGCAACAACACGGTGCCGCTCGAGACGGGCTCGCTCGAGACGCTCGACAACCAGATCGACACGAGCACCGGCACGGTGAAGCTGCGCGCCACGTTCGCGAACGCCGCGGGGCGGCTGTTCCCGAATCAGTTCGTCAACACGCGGCTGCTCATCGACGTGATCCGCAATGCGACGATCGTGCCGACCTCGGCGGTGCTGACCGGCTCGATCGGCCAGTTCGTGTACGTCGTCAAGCCCGACAACACGGTGACGGTGCGCAAGGTCAAGACCGGCCCGGTCGACGGCGAACGCACGAGCATCGTCAGCGGCGTCGCGCTCGGCGAGCGCGTGGTCACCGACGGCTCCGATCGCCTGCGCGAAGGCTCGAAGATCTCGATCCCCGCCGACAAGCCGAACGGCGCGTCGGGCGCACATGGGGCCGGCGCGGCAGCGGGTGCGTCGGGGGCTTCAGGCACAACCAGTGCATCGGACGCATCGCGCACGGGCGCCCATCGCGGCGGCCACCACACCGGCGCGTCGCACGCAGCGGCCGCGTCGGCCCCGTAACGCACGGGCCGCTCGATGAATCCATCCCGCCTGTTCATTCTCCGGCCGGTCGGCACTGCGCTGCTGATGGCCGCGATCATGCTGGCCGGCCTCGTCGCGCTGCGCTTCCTGCCGCTCGCCGCGCTGCCCGAAGTCGACTATCCGACGATCCAGGTCCAGACCTTCTATCCGGGCGCGAGCCCGGAGGTGATGACGTCGTCGGTCACCGCGCCGCTCGAGCGGCAGTTCGGGCAGATGCCGTCGCTGAACCAGATGTCGTCGCAGAGCTCGGCCGGCGCATCGGTGATCACGCTGCAATTCTCGCTCGACCTGCCGCTCGACATCGCCGAGCAGGAAGTGCAGGCCGCGATCAACGCGGCCGGCAACCTGCTGCCGTCCGATCTCCCTGCCCCGCCGATCTATGCGAAGGTGAACCCGGCCGACGCGCCGGTGATCACGCTCGCGATCACGTCGAAGACGCTGCCGCTCACGCAAGTGCAGGACCTGACCGACACGCGCCTCGCGATGAAGATCTCGCAGATCGCGGGCGTCGGCCTGGTGAGCCTGTCGGGCGGCAACCGGCCGGCCGTGCGGATCCAGGCGAACCCGACCGCGCTCGCGAAGTACGGGATGAACCTCGACGATCTGCGCACGACGATCTCGAACCTGAACGTCAACACGCCGAAGGGCAATTTCGACGGCCCGACGCGCGCCTACACGATCAACGCGAACGACCAGCTCACGAGCGCCGACCAGTACAACGACGCGGTGGTCGCATACAAGAACGGCCGCCCGGTGATGCTCACCGACGTCGCGCAGATCGTCGCCGGCTCGGAGAACACCAAGCTCGGCGCCTGGGTGAATGCGGAGCCGGCGATCATCCTGAACGTGCAGCGCCAGCCGGGCGCGAACGTGATCGCGACCGTCGACGCGATCAAGGCGCAGTTGCCGAAGCTCCAGGAGACGCTGCCCGCCGCGCTCGACGTGCAGATCGTCACCGACCGCACGACGATGATCCGCGCCGCCGTGCGCGACGTGCAGTTCGAGCTGCTGCTCGCGGTCGCGCTGGTCGTGCTGGTGATGTACCTGTTCCTCGCGAACGTGTACGCGACGCTCATCCCGAGCCTGTCGGTGCCGCTGTCGCTGATCGGTACGCTGGCGGTGATGTACATGGCCGGCTTCTCGCTGAACAACCTGTCGCTGATGGCGCTCACCATCGCGACCGGCTTCGTCGTCGACGATGCGATCGTGATGATCGAGAACATCGCGCGCTACGTCGAGGAAGGCGACTCCGGGCTCGAGGCCGCGCTGAAGGGTTCGAAGCAGATCGGCTTCACGATCATCTCGCTGACGGTGTCGCTGATCGCCGTGCTGATCCCGCTGCTGTTCATGGGCGACGTGGTCGGACGCCTGTTCCACGAATTCGCGATCACGCTCGCGGTGACGATCGTGATCTCGGCGATCGTGTCGCTCACGCTCGTGCCGATGATGTGCGCGACGCTGCTGCGCCATTCGCCGCCGCATGAAAGCCATCGCTTCGAAGCGCGCGTGCATCGCGCGATCGACTGGGTGATCGCCCGCTACGCGGTCGCGCTCGAATGGGTGCTGAACCGCCAGCGCTCGACGCTGGTGGTCGCGCTGCTCACGCTCGCGCTGACCGCGCTGCTCTACGTGTACGTGCCGAAGGGCTTCTTTCCCGCGCAGGACACCGGCGTGATCCAGGCGATCACGCAGGCGCCGCAGTCGATCTCGTACGGCGCGATGGCCGAGCGCCAGCAGGCGCTCGCCGCCGAGATCCTGAAGGATCCGAACGTCGAGAGCCTCACGTCGTTCATCGGCGTCGACGGCACCAACATCACGCTTAACAGCGGCCGCATGCTGATCAACCTGAAGGCGCGCGACGCGCGCAGCGAGTCGGCCGCGCAGATCATTCGCGACCTGCAGCGGCGCGTCGCGAACGTGACCGGCATCTCGCTGTTCATGCAGGCCGTGCAGGATCTGACGATCGACTCGACCGTGAGCCCGACGCAATACCAGTTCATGCTGACGAGCCCGAACCCCGAAGAGTTCGCGACCTGGGTGCCGAAGCTCGTCGCGCGGCTGCAGCAGGAAGCGTCGCTCGCCGACGTCGCGACCGATCTGCAGAGCAACGGGCAGTCGGTCTACGTCGAGATCGACCGCGCGAGCGCCGCGCGTTTCGGCATCACGCCGGCGACCGTCGACAACGCGCTGTACGACGCGTTCGGCCAGCGCATCGTGTCGACCATCTTCACGCAGTCGAACCAGTACCGCGTGATTCTCGAATCGGAGCCGCGCGAGCAGCATTACGCGCAGTCGCTGAACGACATCTATCTGCCGTCGGCCGGCGGCGGCCAGGTGCCGCTCGCGTCGATCGCGACGTTCCACGAACGGCCGTCGCCGCTGCTGGTCGCGCACCTGTCGCAGTTCCCGTCGACGACGATCTCGTTCAACCTCGCGCCGGGCGCGTCGCTCGGCGAGGCCGTGAAGGCGATCGGCGCGGCCGAGCACGACATCGGCCTGCCCGGCTCGTTCCAGACGCGCTTCCAGGGCGCGGCGCTCGCGTTCCAGGCGTCGCTGTCGAACCAGCTGTTCCTGATCCTCGCGGCGATCGTCACGATGTACATCGTGCTCGGCGTGCTGTACGAGAGCTACATCCATCCGATCACGATCCTGTCGACCCTGCCGTCGGCCGGCGTCGGCGCGCTGCTCGCGCTGATGATCACCGGCCACGACCTCGACATCATCGGCATCATCGGCATCGTGCTGCTGATCGGCATCGTCAAGAAGAACGCGATCATGATGATCGACTTCGCGCTCGAAGCCGAGCGCGTCGAAGGCAAGCCGCCGCGCGAGGCGATCTACCAGGCGTGCCTGCTGCGCTTCCGGCCGATCCTGATGACGACGCTCGCCGCGCTGCTCGGCGCGGTGCCGCTGATCGTCGGCGCCGGCGCGGGCTCCGAGCTGCGCCAGCCGCTCGGCATCGCGATCGCGGGCGGCCTGATCGTGTCGCAGGTGCTGACGCTGTTCACGACGCCGGTGATCTATCTCGGCTTCGACAGCCTCGCGCGCCGGACGCGCGGCTGGTTCGAGCGGCACGGCCCCGGCGCCGGCAAGCGGACCGGTGCGTAAGCGATGAACCTGTCGCGCCCGTTCATCACCCGCCCCGTCGCGACGACGCTGCTCGCGCTCGGCGTCGCGCTCGCGGGGCTGTTCGCGTTCATCCGGCTGCCGGTGTCGCCGCTGCCGCAGGTCGACTTCCCGACCATCCTGGTGCAGGCGTCGCTGCCGGGCGCGAGCCCCGAAACCGTCGCGACCAGCGTGACGAGCCCGCTCGAGCGGCATCTCGGCTCGATCGCCGACGTCAGCGAGATGACCTCGACCAGCACCGTCGGCAACGCGCGGATCGTGCTGCAGTTCGGGCTGAACCGCGACATCGACGGCGCCGCGCGCGACGTGCAGGCCGCGATCAACGCGGCGCGCGCCGATCTGCCCACGTCGCTCAAGAGCAATCCGACCTACCGCAAGGTCAACCCGGCCGACTCGCCGATCATGGTCGTGGCGCTGACGTCGGAGACGTCGTCGCCGGCGAAGCTGTACGACGCCGCGTCGACGGTGCTGCAGCAGTCGCTGTCGCAGATCGACGGGGTCGGCCAGGTGGCGATCAGCGGCTCCGCGAATCCGGCCGTGCGCGTCGAGCTCGAGCCGCAGGCGCTATTCCACTACGGGATCGGCCTCGAGGACGTGCGGGCCGCGCTCGCGTCCGCGAACGCGAACAGCCCGAAGGGCGCGATCGAGTTCGGCCCGACGCACTACCAGCTCTATACCAACGACCAGGCGTCGCGCGCGTCGCAGTACAGCGACCTGGTGGTCGCGTACCGCAACGGCGCGGCCGTGCGGCTGTCCGACCTGTCCGACGTCGTCGATTCGGTCGAGGATTTGCGCAACCTCGGGCTGTCGAACGGCAAGCGCGCGGTGCTCGTGATTCTGTACCGCTCGCCCGGCGCGAACATCATCGAGACGATCGACCGCGTGAACGCGGCGCTGCCGCAGCTCACCGCCTCGCTGCCGGCCGACATCACGGTCACGCCGGTGCTCGACCGTTCGACCACGATCCGCGCGTCGCTGAAGGACACCGAGCGCACGCTGCTGATCGCGATCAGCCTGGTCGTGATGGTCGTGTTCCTGTTCCTGCGCAACTGGCGCGCGACGCTGATTCCGAGCGTCGCGGTGCCGATCTCGATCGTCGGCACGTTCGGCGCGATGTACCTGCTCGGCTTCTCGATCGACAACCTGTCGCTGATGGCGCTGATCGTCGCGACCGGCTTCGTCGTCGACGACGCGATCGTCGTGCTCGAGAACATCACGCGCCACATCGAGAACGGCAAGCCGCGCTTGCAGGCGGCGTTCGACGGCGCGCGCGAGGTCGGCTTCACGGTGCTGTCGATGAGCCTGTCGCTGGTCGCGGTGTTCCTGCCGATCCTGCTGATGGGCGGCATCGTCGGGCGGCTGTTCCGCGAATTCGCGCTGACGCTGTCGCTCGCGATCGGCGTGTCGCTCGCGGTGTCGCTCACCGTCACGCCGATGATGTGCGCGCGGCTGCTGCGCGAAGCGCACGACGTGCACGAGGAAGGCCGCATCGGCCGGTTCCTCGAGCGCTGCTTTGCGCGGATGCAGCGCGGCTACGAGCGCACGCTGTCGTGGGCGCTGCGCCGCCCGCTGCTGGTGCTGCTGATCCTGTTCGCGACGGTCGGGCTGAACGTGTATCTGTACATCGTCGTGCCGAAGGGCTTCTTCCCGCAGCAGGACACCGGGCTGATGATCGGCGGCATCCAGGCCGACCAGTCGACGTCGTTCCAGGCGATGAAGCTGAAATTCTCGGAGATGATGCGCATCGTGCAGGGCAACCCGAACGTGAAGAGCGTCGCGGGTTTCACCGGCGGCTCGCAGACCAATTCGGGCTTCATGTTCGTCACGCTGAAGGACCGCACGGAGCGCAAGCTGTCGGCCGATCAGGTGATCCAGCAACTGCGTCAGCCGCTGTCGCAGGTCGCGGGCGCGCGCACGTTCCTGCAGGCCGCGCAGGACATTCGCGTGGGCGGCCGGCAGAGCAACGCGCAGTACCAGTTCACGCTGCTCGGCGATTCGAGCGCCGAGCTGTACAAATGGGGGCCGCTGCTGACCGAAGCGCTGCAAAAGCGCCCCGAGCTCACCGACGTGAACTCCGATCAGCAGCAAGGCGGCCTCGAGGCGATGGTGACGATCGACCGGGCGACGGCCGCGCGGCTCGGCATCAAGCCTTCGCAGATCGACAACACGCTGTACGACGCCTTCGGCCAGCGCCAGGTGTCGACGATCTACAACCCGCTGAACCAGTACCACGTCGTGATGGAAGTCGCGCCGAAGTACTGGCAGAGCCCGGAGATGCTCAAGCAGGTGTGGATCAGCACGTCGGGCGGCAGCGCCAACGGTTCGCAGACGACCAACGCGACGGCCGGCACCTTCGTCGCGACGGCGGCCGGCACGTCGAGCGCCGGCACGGCCGCGACCAGCGCCGCGGCGATCGCGGCCGATTCGGCGCGCAACCAGGCGCTGAACGCGATCGCGTCGAGCGGCAAGTCGAGCGCGTCGTCGGGCGCCGCGGTGTCGACGTCCAAGTCGACGATGATCCCGCTGTCGGCGATCGCGACGTTCGGCCCGAGCACGACGCCGCTGTCGGTCAACCATCAGGGCCTGTTCGTCGCGACGACGATTTCGTTCAACCTGCCGCCCGGCGTGTCGCTGTCGCAGGCGACCCAGGCGATCTACGAGACGATGGCGCAGATCGGCGTGCCGCCGACGATCGTCGGCAGCTTCCAGGGCACCGCGCAGGCATTCCAGCAATCGACGAACAACCAGCCGATCCTGATCCTCGCGGCGCTGCTGGCCGTCTACATCGTGCTCGGCGTGCTGTACGAGAGCTACATCCATCCGATCACGATCCTGTCGACGCTGCCGTCGGCCGGCGTCGGCGCGCTGCTCGCGCTGCTGCTGTGCAAGACCGAGTTCAGCATCATCGCGCTGATCGGCGTGATCCTGCTGATCGGCATCGTGAAGAAGAACGCGATCATGATGGTCGACTTCGCGATCGACCAGACCCGCCACGCCCACAAGTCGTCGTTCGACGCGATCCACGAGGCGTGCCTGCTGCGCTTCCGGCCGATCATGATGACGACGATGGCGGCGCTGCTCGGCGCGCTGCCGCTCGCGTTCGGTCACGGCGACGGCGCCGAGCTGCGCGCGCCGCTCGGGATCGCGATCGCCGGCGGGCTGATCATGTCGCAGGTGCTGACGCTCTATACGACGCCGGTCGTGTATCTGTACATGGACCGACTGCGCGTGTGGAGTGAGAAGCGGCGCGGACGGCGCGGCGATACGGGTGGGCCGGCGGTGGCTGGGGAGTGAGGGGTGTGGGTGGTTGGCTCAGGTGATCGCCGTAAGCCGTCCGCGAAAGGCGTCGTGATCGACGGGGCGATGCAGGTGGGCTGACCGTGGCCGGCGAATGAGCCGTGCAAGCGGTCGGCTCCGGTGATCGCCGCGGGCCATCCACGAAAGGCGTCGTGATCGACGTGGCGATGCAGGCGCGCTGACCGTGGCCGGCGAGTGAGCGGCGCAAGCGACCTGCGCAGACCATCGGCGTAGGTGGTCCGCGCGGGGCAACGGTGCGGGAAAACGGCGGCACCGGCACCGACGTTCCCCCGCCGAACTGCCGAACCGCCGCTATTCCCCGTTATTCGCTCGCAGCTGCCGTCTTGCGCGGGCGACGTGCGCGCGGCGCCGTCTTGCGGGCCGGTTTCTTCGGCTTCGCTTCGCTCGATGCTTCACCCGTCGCCTCGGCAGCCGCTTCGGCAACCGGTGCGGCCGCTGACGGTTCACGCGGCGTCGCGCCGCTCGCCGGCGCAACGGGCTCACCCGATGCCTGCGCTACGCGCCGGTCGTCGTCGTGCGCGGCGCGCGCGTGCTGGCGGTCGGCATGCCTGGTATCCGCATGCTCGGGGTTCGCGTGCTGGTCTCGGCCATGCCTGTCGCCGTCGTGCGTCGCGTCGTCGGGCTTCGCTTCGCCATGGCGGGCAGCGCCCTTCGCATCACCGCCCTTCTTCGCGCCGGCCTTCTTCGCGGCGCTCTTGCGTGTGCGCTTGCGACCTTCCTTCGCGTCGCCATGCGTATCCACCGCCTCCACCGCTTCGCCGGACGCCGTGCTTTCGGCCGCATCAGCCGCCTGCGCCGCGACGATCGCCGCTTCGTCGACGAACTCGACGGCGGCTGCATCGTCCGCATCCGCGTGCGTGCTCTCCGGCACCCCCGCATGAGCGCCGTGCCCGCGACGGCGCGGCTCGCGCGCGGGCTGTACAGCGTCGCGCCCGCCGTGACCATGGTGCCCGCCCGCCTCGCGCGTGGCCGCCGGCTCCGCCGCAACGGGATGCCGCGGCCGCGACACGAACGCGCCCGACTTGTCGTCGCGCCCCACTTCGAGCAGACCGCGCGCCTGCGCTTCGTCGAGCAGGTTGCCGAACGCGCGGAAGCCGTAGTACGACTCGTTGAAGTCGGGCTTGCGGCGCTTGATCGCGCTCTTGAGCACCGACGCCCAGATCTTGCCGACGTCGTCGCGCTCCGACGCGAGCGCATCGAACGTCTCTACCGCGAGCGCGATCGCCTCGCTGCGCCGCGCTTCCAGCTCCGGCTTGCGCGACGGCTCGTCCGCGCGCTTCGCGCCGCCGTTGCCGGTACGCTGCTGCTCGCGCTTGGCGAGCGCACGCTGCTGCTCGCGCACCAGGTCGTCGTAGAAAATGAATTCGTCGCAGTTCGCGACGAGCAGGTCCGACGTCGACTTCTTCACGCCGACGCCGATCACCTTCTTCGCGTTCTCGCGCAGCTTCGACACCAGCGGCGAAAAATCCGAGTCGCCGCTGATGATGACGAACGTATCGACGTGCGACTTGGTGTAGCAGAGGTCGAGCGCATCGACGACGAGCCGGATGTCGGCCGAATTCTTGCCCGACTGGCGCACGTGCGGGATCTCGATCAGCTCGAAGCTCGCCTCGTGCATCGACGCCTTGAAGCCCTTGTAGCGCTCCCAGTCGCAATAAGCCTTCTTCACGACGATGCTGCCCTTGAGCAGCAAGCGCTCGAGCACGGGCTTGATGTCGAATTTCTCGTACTTCGCGTCGCGCACGCCCAGTGCGACGTTCTCGAAGTCGCAGAACACGGCCATGCTGATGTTGTCCAGGGGTAATGCCATGTGTACTCCAACCGGTTGGCCGCCGCGTTGTACTGCATGGCGGCGAAAAATGCATCGCGCACATGATAGCCGGTCGGCGGCCCGATTCCGCCATTCGCGCGTGCAGCCGCATCGAGCGGCGCGCTGCCGCGGCGGCTCGCCGGCGCGCGGCCAGCGGTACAGCCCCAATTACACGCGCGCCGCCTGCGCAATTCGACATACACTTGAGTAACGGTCGTCCGTCCCTATCTGGAAGGATGACGCATCGAGCAAGGAGCGGTTTCATGACGACGAAGGTACTGCTGATTGGCGCCACCGGCCGCACGGGCCAGGCCTGCGCGGATCTGCTGCTCAAGCAGCCGGAATTCGAGGTGACGGCGCTGGTGCGCCGGCACGGCTATGCGCTGCCGGGCGCGAAGGTCGTCGAGGCCGACCTGACGGGCGATTTCTCGCACGCGTTCCAGGGCATCACGCACGTGATCTACGCGGCCGGCTCGGCCGAAGCGGAAGGCCCGGCCGAAGAGGAGCAGGTCGATCGCGACGCGGTCGCGCGCGCCGCCGACTATGCGCTCGCCTGCAACGTGCAGAAGCTGGTGGTGATCAGCTCGCTGACCGCGTACTGGCCCGAGCGCAGCAGCGACGCCCTGCGCCATTACTCGCAGATGAAGCACGAGGGCGACGAGCGCGTGATCGCGTCGGGCATCGACTACGTGATCCTGCGCCCCGGCCCGCTCGCCGACGGCCCGGGCGTCGGCAAGATCGCGCTGGCCGAGGAGCCGCTCGACTCGCCGCCGCCCGTGTCGCGCCAGGACGTCGCCTGGGCCGCGATCGAAGCGATCAAGCTCGGCATTTCCCGCAAGGTGATCGGTTTCGTCGGCGGCAGCGTGCCGATCGAGCAGGCGCTGCGCGCGTAAAGCGCGCCGTGGCCGTGACCGGGTGCGGGCGGGCGCGCAGCCCGTCGCACCGGCGCCATGCGTCGTGGCCGGGTTTCGCATTGCATCGCGCGTTTCGCGCCGCCCGGACACGCGATTTCCTTCAACAGGCGCTCGCGCTCGCGTGCGGCCGCGACGTCGATTACCGCCGGCCCGCCGCGCCGCCGCACACCTTCGGCGCGATGCCTACTGCTTCGGATGAGCGTCGGCCCACGCCTTCACCGCCGCGAGCGTATTCTCGACGTGCTTGTCCGGCGACAGGCTCGTGTACTCGTAGAGCACCTTCCCTTCCGGCGAAATCACGTACGACACGCGGTTGGCGCGATCGAGCGCGGGCAGCTTCGCGTCGTATTCGCGGATGATCTTCGCGTCCGGATCGGCCGCGACTGGGAATTTGCTGCGGCACTCGCTCACCGAGAACTTCGTCAGCGTGTCGATGTTGTCCGCCGACACGCCGATCACCGTCGCGCCGTAAGCCTTGTAACGATCGACCGCGTCCGCGAACGCGTGCGCCTCGATCGTGCAGCCCTTCGTGAACGCGGCCGGGTAGAAATACAGCACCACCGGCCCACGCTTGAGCGCATCGGCCAGCGTGTACGTGTACGTCTTGCCGCCCAGCGACGCCTGCGTCGTGAAATTCGGCGCCCGTTGGCCCGGTTTCAATTGTGCGTGCGCAACCAGCGCATGGCCGGCCACCAGCGCCGCTGCCGCGGCGCCCAGCAATAGTTTTCGCTTCATCTGCGTCCTCATTTCTTATAAAGTCGGCCTCGATGCAGGCCATGCCGGCGTTCGCCTGCCGAACACCGGAGGTACGACCCGGCGCGGCACGTAGTCTCAGCCCCGGCCGGACGGTTAAAGATTTCGCGCAGGCTGCCGTTATTCCTTCCGGACAACCGGTTCCAGCCCTTCACGTCAGCGAGACACATGGAAGCCAACAGGAAACAGACGCCACTCAAGGGCTCCTGGCGCAACGCCTTGCATACGCTGCGCCGCTTTGCCTGGTCGGGCGGCGCGCTGATGCCTGCGCGCGCCGGCACGCCGCGGCGCGACGATACCGTGCGCGACTGGCTGGAACAGACGGTGGGCACGGTCGATTTCCTGGCGCACGTCGATCGCGAATTGCGCTTCCTGTACGTGTCCGACGCCAGCCTGCGCTTCATCGGCTATCACCGCGACTACCTGCACACGCTGACGCTGCGCGACCTGATCGCCGAACAGGATACCCCGGCGCTCGAAGCGCTGCTCGCCCGCGCCGCGCGCTCGGGCCAGGTCGAGAAGACGACGCTGTGCATCGTCAAGTCGCTCACCTACCCGCTCGACGTCGAGATCCGGGCGTTCAAGAGCCGCCACCACGGCGTCGACGGCTTCGCGATCGCCGCGTTCGACGTATCGGCGTGGCGCGCGCTGGAGGCGCGTCTCACCTACGAGATGCATCACGACCCGATGACGGGGCTCGACAACCTGTCCTCGCTCGTGCCGGCGCTGATGCGCGCGCAGCAGGCCGCCGACGAGTCGGGCACCTGCGCGGCGCTGCTGCTGCTCGACCTCGACGACTACCAGCGCATCAACCGCGCACTCGGCTACGATGCCGGCGACGTGCTGCTGCGCGAGACGGCGAAGCGGCTGCAGGCGCTGATGTCGCCGGACGAACAGCTCGCACGCGTGGCGAGCGACAAGTTCGCGGTGGTGCTGACCGCCCCCGACCGCGCCCGCGCGAGCAGCGCCGCCGACGCGCTCGCGCGCCGGCTGCAGGCCGCGGTGCGCGAGCCCTACGTGCATCAGGGGCAGACGGTCCACCTGTCCGCGAGCATCGGCATCGCGCTGTACCCGGACGAACGCACGGCATCGCACCGCGCGCAGCATCACAGCCCGCTGCTGCGCCGTGCCGATCACGCGCTGTCGCAGGCGAAGGCGTCGGGCGGCAATGCGCTGTCGTTCCACGCGCCGGTCGACGATCCGGCCGACGCCGAGCGGCTCAAGCTCGAAGCCGACCTGTACGACGGCGTGCGCAACGGCGAATTCTCGCTGCACTTCCAGCCGATCACGCGCAGCCAGTCGGGCGCGGTGGTCGGCGTCGAGGCGCTGATCCGCTGGCGCCATCCGCTGCACGGCCTCGTGCCGCCGGTGACCTTCATTCCGCTCGCCGAATCCATCGGCCTGATCAACTATCTCGGCAACTGGGTGCTCAAGGCCGCGTGCATGCAGCTCGTCGCATGGGACCGCCAGGGGCTTCCGCTGCAGTACGTGGCGGTCAACGTGTCGCCGCAGCAGTTCCGCGACCCGCGCTTCACGCAGAGCGTGCGCGAGGCGATCGCGCTGACGGGCATCGACCCGCGGCGCATCGTGCTCGAGATCACCGAGAGCCTGCTGATGCACGACCCCGCGCAGGCCAAGGGCCTGCTCGAGGAGCTGACCGAACTGGGCATCCGCTTCGCGATCGACGATTTCGGCACCGGCTACTCGAGCCTCGCGTACCTGCAACGCTTCCCGCTCGCGAAGCTGAAGATCGACCGCAGCTTCGTCGAGAACCTGCTGACCTCGCGCAACGACCGCGCGATCGTATCGGCCGTGGTCGGCCTCGCGCAGACGCTCGATCTGGAGCTCGTCGCCGAAGGCGTCGAGACCGAGGCGCAGCGCGAGCTGCTGACCGAGATGGGCTGCAACCACATCCAGGGCTGGCTCGTGTGCCAGGCGCTGCCGTCCGAGGAACTCGCACGGCGCTTCGAGGCGCAGCAACTGCGCCTTCACGCCGCCTGACGCGCACGCCGAACCGGACAGATTCCCGTATGTCACTCACCGCACACCTGCCCCGCACAGCGCTGCTCGACAAGCTGTGGGCCCGGATGAACGAACGCGGCGACTTCCCGCTGCTGTCGGAATCGCTGCGCACGACGATGGCCGCGATGAAGAACGACGAGCTCGACTTCACCGCGCTCGTGCGCGTCGTGCTGTCCGATTTCGCGCTCACGCAGAAAGTGCTGCGGCTCGCGAATTCCGCCATGTACATGGCCTTCGGCGGCAACATCACGACCGTCACCCGAGCGCTGATGGTGCTCGGCATGGACACCGTCGGCCATCTGGTCGTCGGGCTGAAGCTGGTCGACCATTTCCACCAGAGCACGCCGCGCCGCATCGACGCGAAGCTCGAGCTGAATCGCGCGCTGCTGTCCGGCTGCGTCGCGCGCAAGCTGACCGAGCATGCGGAGCTGCGCGGCGGCGAGGAAGCCGTCGTCTGCACGCTGATGCGCCAGGTCGGCAAGCTGCTGGTGGTCTGCTATCTCGACAGCGAATGGGACCGGATTCGGCGCCGCGCGGCCGAGCTGGACGGTGACGACGAGCGCGCCTGCGTCGACGTGCTGGGCGTCAGCTTCGAAGCGATCGGCCTCGAGGCGGCGGCCAGCTGGCGGCTGCCCGACGTGATCCGCGCCGGGATGGCCAATGGCGACGACGACGTCGAGCCCGACGAGATGGACGACGACGCCGACGACCTCGACGACGAGCGCCGGTTCGCGCCGGACACGCGCGCCGACGAAGGCGAGGAGCGCGTGCGCTGGCTGCGCGCGGTGAGCCGCTGCTCGACCGACGTCGCCAGCGCGCTCACCACGCCCGCCGGCCCGCAGCGCGACGCGCACATCGCCGCGCTCGCGCAGCGCTACGGCGCGGCGCTCGACATCGAAGCCGACGCGCTGGTCGAAATCGCCGACCGGCTCGCACGCGAGGAAGCGAGCGACACCGTGATGCGCGAGATCGTCGAGCTGCGCGCGAATGCCGACGCGATCGCCCGCGCGCAAGGCCAGCCCAAGGCATGCATCGAAGCCGGCCTCGCGGACCTGCGCGCGCTGCCGTCCGAACACGTGCTGACGCCGGTGCTCGCGCTCGCGTCGGAAAGCCTGCTCGCGGGCCTCGCGTTCACGCGCACGGTGATGTTCGTGCGCCGCGACGACGGCATCTTCGCCGCGCGCCTCGGCTTCGGCCCGGGCGTCGATGCAGCGCTCGACCGGCTGCAGTTCACCGAGCGCTTCGAGCCCGACGTCTTCCATCTGGCGATCACGAACTCGGTCGGCATCTTCATCGAACAGGCGCAGGACCCGAAGATGGCGAAGCGCCTGCCCGCGTGGTACGTCGACGCGCTGCCCGATGCGCGCGCCTTCGTGCTGCTGCCGGTGCGCGTCGGCACGACGAGCGTCGCGCTGCTGTACGGCGACTGGGCCGGCGCGCAGACCGCGCGCAAGATCACGCAGCAGGAGATGAGCGTGCTCAACGAACTCGCGCGCGAGCTCGCGCGGTTCTTTCCCACGCAGCCCACACCGGCGACGTGACGCGGGCACGGCGCCCGCAACGCGCCGCGCCCAAAAGCAAACCGGCCGCGAACGCGGCCGGCTGCATCGTGCGACGGATCGAAACGCTTACTTGAGCGTCACCGGCACGCTGAAGTATTTCTTCGCGAGCGTGTCGATCGTGCCGTCGGCCTTCAGCTCCTTGAGCGCCTGATCGAGCGCGGTCTTCAGCGCCGCGTCGTTCTTGCGCAGGCCGAAGCCGACGCCCGAGCCGAGAATCTCGGCATCGCTGACGGTGCCGCCCGCGAATGCGAAGCCCTGGCCTTGCGGCTTCGACAGGAAGCCCTTCGCGCCCGCTTCCGAATCCTGGAACGTCGCGTCGAGACGGCCCGACTTCAGGTCGGCGTATGCGAGGTCCTGGGTCTGGTACGGCACGACTTCGACGCCGGCCGGCGCCCACTTCTTCTTCGCGTAGGCTTCCTGGATCGTGCCCTGCAGCACGCCGACGCGCTTGCCCTTCAGCGCTTGCGGCGTCGGCAGCAGGCCGCTGCCCTGCTTCGCGATCAGCTGGTTCGGGATCGTGTAGATCGGATCGGTGAACGCGACCGCGTGCTTGCGCTGCTCGGTGATCGTCATGTCCGAGTTGATCGCGTCGAACTTGCGCGCCTGCAGCGCCGGAATCAGCCCGTCGAAGTCGTTCTCGACCCACACGCACTTGGTTTTCAGCTTCGCGCACACCGCGTTGCCGATGTCGATGTCGAAGCCGGTCAGCTTGCCGTCGGGCGTCTTGTATTCGAACGGCGCATACGAGGCCTCGACGCCGAACCGGATCTCCTTCAGATCCGCGGCCATCGCGCTGCCTGCCGCCACGACCGATGCTGCCACGACCGCGTGCGCGGCCAACTTACGCCAAACCAACTTCATCAGGTGTTCTCCTCGATACTCGAATGTTCCGGAACCACGGCGCATGCATCATGGCAGCGCCGGACCACTACCACCATCCCGATGCCGCGCGTTGATGCGGCGCAACAGCCGCAAGGCCGCGATTGTACCAATCCGCGCCGCCCGCGACGGCAAAGCGGCGGCGGCCGCGCGGCGCCGGCGAACGCGCAAGACGATGTCGCTGTCGCGCAAGCGCGACACGCGGACGCCGCCGTCGGTCACACGAGCGCGGCGAGCGTGTCGCGCGTCGTGTCGACGACCAGCAGCCCCGCGCGCAAGCCCGGCTTCACCGACGGATTCGGAAACACGATGCGCTCCTCGTCGTGCCTGACCGTGTAGCGGTAATCGCCGTCCTGCGCGAGCACGGTGCCGCGCGCGAACGCGGTGAAGTTCGCGACGTCGGGCGCGACGAACAGCTCGAGCGCGTCGCTGCGCTTCGTGATCTGGTCGATCACGGTGAACACGCGCGGCAGCGGCGCGTCGCCGCGGGCAGCGCCGGCGTCACCCTTGTCACCCACATCGCCGGCCGCGCGCGACACGAGCTGGCGTACCGCGCGGTCGGCCGCCGCGAAGCGCGACAGGTCGTTCTGCCCGAACGGGCGCACCTTGCCGAGCTCGAGCGTGCATGCGAGCGCGCCGCATTGCTCGGCCGTGAAATGCGAATACGTATTGCCCTTCGCGGTATGCAGCAGCACGGCCGCGATGCGCGCGTCGCCGAGCCATTCGATCATCGCGCGGGTCGGCGGCGTGCCGGTGTGCGGCAGCAGCGCGAACTGCTCGAACACCGATGCGCGGATCGCCGTATGCATGTCGATGTGCCAGCGCGTGCCGCCGGCCGGCGCGGCCGCGAAGAACGCGGCGGCCGCCGCTTCGAGCTGCTGCGCACGCGGCGCCTCGCGGCTCGCCGGCAGTTGTGCGTGACGGCCGCCGAACAGGCGGTTCAGGTCGTCGTCGAGATAGCGCTTGCCCGCGCGCATCGCCGGCACGTTGCCGAGCACGACCAGCAGCCGGCAGCCGAGCGCGGCCCTGCCCGCCGCGAGATCGCGCACGAGCAGCGACAACAGCTCGATCGGCGCGGTCTCGTCGCCGTGCACACCGGCCGACACGAGCACGCTCGCGCGGGCCGCCGCGCCGGCCGCGGCCGGCTCGAGCGCGAGCAGGCCGTCGCCGAGCCAGCGCCAGCGCAGCGCGCCGCCCGCACACACGCCGTCGCGCTCGGCCGGCGTGCGGCCCGCGAGCGTGAACGCGAGGAAATCGTCGAGCAGCCCGGCAGCCGCCACGCGCGACTCAGCGCTGGAAGTCATACAGCGAGCCCACCCGCAGGATCTGCGTGAGTTCGTCGAGCGCCGTGCGCGATTCGTCGAGCAGCGCCGGATCGGCGAGGTCTTCCGGGGCGATACGGTCGCGATAGTGCGTGTCGATCCACGCGTCGAGCGACGCGAACAGCGTGTCGTTCATCCACACGTTCGACGTGACGGCCGCGCGCTCGGCCTCGGTCAGCACGACGCGCAGGCGCAGGCACGCCGGGCCGCCGCCGTTCTTCATGCTTTCGCGCAGGTCGAACACCAGCACGTCGCCAATCGGCCCGTTGGCCGCCGCGAGACGATCGAGATAGGTGGCCACGTTCGCGTTCTCGCGGCATTCCTGCGGCACGACGAGCACTTGCGAGCCGTCCGCGCGCGACAGCAGCTGGCTGTTGAACAGATACGACGTCACCGCGTCGTTCACGCTCACGGCCGCGTCGGGCACCTCGATCACGTTCAGCCGCGCGCCGCGCGCGGCGAGCGCGGCCGTCAGCGTGTCGTACACCGCCTGCTTGTTGACGAATGCACGCTCGTGCGTGAACAGCGTGTCGCGGTTGCCGACCGAAATCACGTCGTTGTGGAACACGCCCGCATCGATCACGTCCGGGTCCTGCTGCGCATAGACGGTCGCCGTTTCGTCGAGACCGTGGCGCTGCGCGACCGCGCGGCTCGCCTCGAACGTCTGCCGCGCCGGAAAGCGCTTCGGCTCCGGCCCGCGGCGATATTCGGCGCGGCCGTACACGAAGAACTCGACGCCCGGCTTGCCGTATGCCGCGCAAAAACGCGTATGGTTCGCCGCGCCTTCGTCGCCGAGCGCCGGCGTGCCCGTCAGCGCGTCGTGCACCACGAAGCGCGCGGGATCGGCGAACAGCGTCGACAGCGTGCGGCGCGTCGCCTCGTGTTCGATCGCGCGATGCAGCTTGCTGCACAGGTTGGCCGGCGTGAAGTGGACGCGGCCGTCGGCGGTGTCGGCCGACGGGCTGACGGTCGCCGCGTTCGCGGTCCACATCGCCGACGCCGAGCTCGCCGCGGCGAGCAGCTCGGGCGCCTGCTTCGCGGCCTTCGCGATCACGTCGGCGTCCTTGCCGGAGAAGCCGAGCTCGCGCAACAGGCGCAACGACGGCCGCTCCTGCGGCGGCAGCACGCCTTGCGCGAAGCCGAGATCGGCGAGCTGCTTCATCTTGCGCAGCCCCTGCTTCGCGGCTGCCTTCGGGTTCGCGGCCGACTTTTCGTTGTTGAGCGACGCCACGTTGCCGAACGACAGCCCGGCGTAGTTGTGGGTCGGGCCGACGAGTCCGTCGAAATTGGCTTCTTGTGCGTTCATCGTCGTTCCCTCGTTCAGAAGTGCAGGCCCGGCGACAGGCTCGCGGGCAAGCTCAGTTGCGTGCTTTCGACCGATGCCATCGGATAGGCGCAATAGTCGGCCGCGTAATACGCGCTCGGCCGGTGGTTGCCCGAGCGGCCGGTGCCGCCGAACGGCGCGGCCGACGATGCGCCGTTGGTCGGCCGGTTCCAGTTGACGATCCCAGCGCGGATCGTGCGGCGGAACTGCTCCCATGCGTGCGCGTCGTCACTGAGCAGCCCGGCCGACAGGCCGAACGCCGTGTCGTTCGCGCGCTCGATCGCTTCGTCGAAGCGCGCGTAGCGCACGATTTGCGCGAGCGGGCCGAAGTGCTCCTCGTCGGGCAGGCGGGCGACGTCGGTCACGTCGATGATCGACGCGTTCACGAAGCCCAGGCGCGCATCGCGCTGCGTCATCTCGATGATCGGGCGGGCGCCCTGCTCGATCAGCCGCGCCTGCGCGTCGACCAGCTTCGCGGCCGCGCGCGTCGAGATCACCGCGCCCATGAACGGCTGCGGATCGGCGTCGAACACGTCGGCGGTGATTTTCGACGTAACGTCGACCAGGCGCGCGAGAAAGCGCTCGCCGTGCGCGCCCTGCGGCACGAAGATCCGCCGCGCGCAGGTGCAGCGCTGGCCGGCCGACAGGAACGCCGACTGGATCGTATGGTGCACGGCCGCGTCGATGTCCTCGACTGCGCCGATCACGAGCGGGTTGTTGCCGCCCATCTCGAGCGCCAGCACGATTTCCGGACGGCCGCCGAACTGCTTGTGCAGCAGCGTGCCGGTGTCCGAGCTGCCGGTGAAGAACAGGCCGTCGATCTGTCGATGGTTCGCCAGCGCGATGCCGGTGTCCTTCTCGCCCTGCACGAGGTTCAGCACGCCGGCCGGCAGCCCGGCTTCATGCCACACCTCGACCGTCGCGCGTGCCACGCCGGGCGCCAGCTCGGACGGCTTGAACACGACCGTGTTGCCCGCGATCAGCGCCGGCACGATGTGCCCGTTCGGCAAATGGCCGGGGAAGTTGTACGGGCCGAACACCGCGACGACGCCGTGCGGGCGATGGCGCAGCACCGCGACGCCGTCGGCCATGTCCTGGCGCTTCTCGCCGGTACGTTCGTGGTAGGCTTGGATCGAGATGGCGACCTTCGCGGCCATCGCCGCGACCTCGGTGCGCGCTTCCCACAGCGGCTTGCCGGTCTCGCGGCCGATCGCGGCGGCGAGCGCTTCCTTGCGTTCGGTGAGCAGCGCCGCGAAGCGCTGGACGATCTCGCAGCGCGCGTCGAAGTCGAGCGCCGACCAGCCGGCGAAGGCGCGGCGCGCGCTCGCGACCGCACGCTCGACGTCGGCCGCCGACGCACTGGCGCCTTGCCAGGCGATCGCGTCGGTGCCGGGGTTGCGCGAGGCGAACACGGGGCCCGAGCCTGCGACCCAGGCGCCGTCGATGAAGAGTTCCGTCATGATTCGTTTATCCCTGTTTGGCTTTGAGCGGCAGCACGCGGACCGGATCGCCGGCCTTCACGTCGAGCGCGGCGGCATCGTCGGCCGACAGCACGAACGATCCGTTCGCGACCACGCCCGGCGCGACGCCGACGCGGAAGTCGTGCAGCGACGTATTCGAGACCAGCGAGCGGCTCGCGTCGCCGAGCGCATCGGGCACGCCGATCGCGGCCGGCACGACCACGCTCTCGCGCACGGTGCGCAGGTCGTTGATGTGGCATTCGAGCACCGGGCCGGCATCGAAGATGTCGACGTGGTTCTGATAGCGCAGCCCTTCTGCTTCGAGCATCTTGCGGGCCGGCAGCGTGTCGCGGTGCGTGAGGCCGACCGCGTCCTGCGCGTCCTGCGGCAGCAGGTCGACGTACACCGGATAGCGCGGCATCAGTTCGGCGAGGAACGACTTGCGGCCGTGCGAGCTCAGGTAATCGGCCGCGTTGAAGTCGATCTGGTAGAAGTGCGAGCCGACGGCGCGCCAGAACGGCGACGTGCCGTCCTCGTCGAAGTGCCCGCGCAGCTCCGCGCAGATGCGTTCCGGAAAGCGCTCGCGGAACTGCGCGATGAACATGAAGCGCGAGCGCGACAGCAGGCCGCCGACGCCGCCCGTGCGATAGCGCGGGCTCAGGAACAGCGAGCACACTTCCGCGTAGCCGGTCAGGTCGTGCGAGATGTTCAGCGCGTGCATGCGCGTCCACACGCCGAGCTCCTGGCTCGCATGCACGACGGTGCTCACGCGATAGTTGTAGAACGGCTGCTCGAGGCCGACCTGCGACTCGATCCCGCAGACGCCCGCGATGTCGCCCGTCGTCGAATCTTCCATCACGAAGAAGTAGCCGGCTTCGCCCGGCGCGGCGCGGCCGTCGAGCGTGCGGCGCGAGCGTTCGATGCGCGCGGCGAGCGCGTCGCGGTCGGGCTTGAACGTGGTCAGGCCCGGCCCGGTTTCCTGCGCGAGCGACACGAGCGCGTCGACGTCGCCCGTTTGTACGACCCGAACGACGATCATGCTGCGTCTCCCTTCATGTCTTCATCGTCGCGGCGATGCAGCGGCACGCAGCGCACGACATCGCCATCCTTCACGTCGAGCGCCGCGCGCACGTCGGCGGCGAGCGGCGCGTCGGCGCCATGTGCGTCGGCCGCATCGGCCACGCCCGCGGGCAGATCGGCCAGCACGCAGCGGAACGCTTCGCCGCTGCCGCTCGACACCATGTACGCGACGTCGCCCTGCTGACGCGAGGCTTCGCGCACGGTGCGCTCGGCGGCGAACTTCACGCAGGCGGTGCGGTCGACCTGCGCGGTGAGCACGGGGCCCGCGTCGAAGATGTCGACGAAGCGGTCGGGTTCGAAGCCTTCCTCGAGGTGGATGTCGTACGCGAGCAGCGCCGATTCGTTCGGCTCGCCGAGTACGCGCTGCGCGGCTTCGGGCAGCAGCGGCACGTACAGCGGATAGGCCGGCATCACTTCAGCGATGAAGGTTCGGCTGCGGCCGCCCGATGCGATGTCGACGTCGGTGAAGTCGCGGCCGAAGAACTTGCGGCCCACCGCTTCCCAGAACGGCGAGGCGCCCGTGGCGTCGCTCACGCCGAGCAGCAGCGTGAAGACTTCGGGCGTGAAGCGGCGGCGGTTCGCGGCGATGTACATCATTCGCGCGCGCGAGATCAGGTGCGCGGCCGCGTCGCCGCGCAGCGACGGATCGACGTAGAAGCCGGCGAGCCGGCTCTTGCCGGTGAGCTCGTGCGACATCGTGAGCGCATGGATCTTGCGGTTCACGTGCAGCTCGCGCGACGCATGGATCAACGCGTCGTTGCGGAACGCGTAGAACGGTTCCGAGTAGCCGGCCGCGGCGACGATGCTCGCCGTGCCGAGCAGCTTGCCGGTCGATGAATCCTCGAGCACGAACAGGTAGAACTCTTCGCCGGCGAAGTCGACGTCGGCGCGAAACGAGTCTTCGGAGAGCGCCACGCGCGCTTCGAGCGCTGCGCGGTCGTGCGGCAGCGAGTGCAGGACCGGCTGCGCGGTGCGCGCCATCTGCGCGAGCGCATCGAGATCCGTGAGTTTGCCGGGGCGGACAAATAGCATCGTCGTTCCTGTCTGCGATGGGCGCGCCGCTCAGCGCGCGGTGGCTTCGTGGACCGCGAGCACCTGCTCGACCGCCTTTTCGAAGCGCTTCACGCCTTCGTCGAGCAGGTCGAACGGGATCACCAGCGACGGCACGAAGCGCAGCACGTTCGGGCCGGCGATCAGCATGATGAGGCCGTTGTCGGCGGCCGCGTTGACGAAGTCCTTCGCGCGACCGTCGAACGCCGCGGTCAGTTCCGCGCCGACCAGCAGGCCCTTGCCGCGGATGTCCTTGAAGATGCCGAAGCGTGCGTTGATGCGTTCCAGCGCGCCTTTCAGGCGCACGCTGCGTTCGCGCACGCCTTCGAGCAGCGCGGGCTCGGCGATCAGTTCGACGACCTTGTCGGCGATGGCCGACGCGAGCGGGTTGCCGCCGTAGGTGGTGCCGTGGACGCCGACCTTGAAGTGCGCGGCGAGTTCGTTGGTCGTCAGCATCGCGCCGATCGGGAAGCCGTTGCCGAGTGCTTTGGCGGTGGTGAGGATGTCGGGTGTGACGCCCGTATCCATGTACGCGTAGAAGTGGCCGGTGCGGCCGACGCCCGTTTGCACTTCGTCGAAGATCAGCAGTGCGTCGTTTGCATCGCATGCGTCGCGCAGGGCTTTCAGGAAGGCCGGATCGGCCGGGATCACGCCGCCTTCGCCCTGCACCGGCTCGACGATCACCGCGCAGGTTTGCGGGCCGATCGCGGCCTTGGCGGCTTCGATGTCGTTGAACGGCAGGTGTTTGATGCCGGCCGGGACGGGACCGAAGCCTTCGGAGTATTTCGGCTGGCCGCCGACGCTGACCGTGAATAGCGTGCGGCCGTGGAACGACTGGACGAACGAGACGATTTCATATTTGTCGGCGCCGTGGCGATCGAATGCGACGCGGCGGGCGAGCTTGAGTGCGGCTTCGTTGGCTTCGGCGCCCGAGTTCGCGAAGAATGCGCGGTCGGCGAAGGTCAGCGATTCGAGGCGTTTCGCGAGACGCAGGACCGGTTCGTTCGTGTAGCCGTTGCCGATGTGCCAGAGCTTGCGGCCCTGTTCGTCGAGCACCTTCAGCAGTTCCGGATGGCCGTGGCCCAGCGACGTGACCGCGATGCCGCATGCGAAATCCACGTACTCGCGGCCGGCCGTGTCCCACACGCGCGAGCCCTCTGCACGGTCCGGCACGAACGGCGCGGGGGAGAATACCGGCACCATCACTTCGTCGAATGTCTGGCGGGTCACGGTCGAGGTCGTCATGGTCGTTCCTTTCGGGTTCGTAAGAGGGTTCAACAGGTTCAAGTTTAGGTAAGGGCTGCGCAAGCGTCTTGCGGAATTGCGACGGGTTCTATCGGAAGCGGTTTTGTCGGGCTGACTTGCTGGTGGCGTTGGCGTTGGCGTGAAATACCTGTGATCGTGTCGGTCTATTAGCGTCGCCCCTGCGCGGGGCGGCGGTTACTTTTCTTTGTCTTGCCAAAGAAAAGTAACCAAAAGAAAGGCGCTCAGATAACGCATGACCTCCCGGTGCCATGGCACCCGGAGTGGCCACCGCCTAAGTGTCCGCGCCAGACAGGAACCCGGAGTGGTTCGAGAAATAGTTCTGACATCACTCACCACACCACAGAGCGGTATACCGCCCGCCAGCTCCATCCTCGCTGCGCTCGGCTGCAAGGTACTTCAACCGCAAAATCTGCGCCACGTGCGCGAGCTGACCATGAAATAAGTGCTCCAGATCAATTAGCCCTTCACGATTACAACCGGACGATTTTCTCCGTGCTGGCGCGATGGGGAACCATTGCGGATACACGGATCGCTCGCCTTGAAACCGGGGAGTTGCCCGTCGTCCGAGCGAAGCGAGGACGGAGCTAGCGGGCGGTATACCGCTCTGTGGTGTGGTGAGTGATGTCAGAACTATTCTCGAACCACTCCGGCTTCGTTACTGGCGCGGACACTTAGGCGGTGGCCACTCCGGTGACCATGGCACCGGGAGGTCACGCGTTATCTGAGCGCCTTTCTTTTGGTTACTTTTCTTTGGCAAGACAAAGAAAAGTAACCGCCGCCCCGCGCAGGGGCGACGCTAATAGACCGACACGATCACAGGTATTTCACGCCAACGCCAAGTCGCACGACAAAACCGCGCTAGCTAATCCCCATGACGCTCGACCAACGCCCCAGCCCGCGGCTCACTCCCACCCCCGGTCTGCTTCTCGAGCCACGCCCGCCGATCCTCCCGCGGCGTCACCCCAAACCGCTCGCGATAAGCATTGGAAAAATGCGCAGCAGAAGAAAACCCACAGGCGAGACTGACCTGCACGACCGACTTGCTGGTCCGCTGCAACTGCGTACGCGCCTTGAGCAACCGAAGATTGAGGTAATACTTCGACGGCATCGCCCCAAGATACTGCCGAAACAACCGCTCGAGCTGCCGCCGCGACACCCCCACCAACCCGGCAATCTCGTCGGTCGTGAGCGGATCCTCGATATTGGCCTCCATCAGCAACAACGCATCGTTGAGCCGCGGATGCCGCTCGCCGGGCGCAGTAACGAACGGAATCCGCTGCCGCTCCTCGCCGCTGCGCAGCGTGCCGGCGCCCAGCGCATCGGCAATCCGCTCCGCCAGATCGGCCCCATGCTCACGGCCGATCATCGCCAGCATGAAATCGACCGTCGCCTGCCCGCCCGCACAGGTCGCCCGATCACGATCGATCTCGAAGATCTGCTGCGTGACGATCGAACGCTCGAACTGCTCGGCAAACTGCTGATACGTCTCCCAGTTCACGCTCACGCGATACCCGGACAACTGCCCCGCCATCGCCAGCCACCACACGCCGTGGTGAATCCCGCTGACGACCGGCGTACGCTGCCCGACCCGCGCCAGGCTCGCGAGAAACAACCGATAGTCGGCGAACTGCTGAAACCGCTCCGATACGACGATCAGCCAGTCACACGCGATCGCATCGTTGAACGCCGCATCGGCATGCCAGTGCGCACCGCCGGCGAGCGGCACCGGCCGCCCGTCCCACGAACACACCTGCCACCGATACAACAGCCGCCCGTCGATCTCGTTCGCGAGATTCAACGCATCGACGATCGGCCCCACACCCGACATCGACACGGGCGGCAACGCAACGATCGCCACCTGCGTCGTGCGGGTGGCGCCTGCGGGACGAGACACCGGGACCACGATGAAAACCGCCCGTCGCGTTACTTGAGACTGCCCGACAGGAACTGCTTCAGACGCTCGCTCTGCGGACGCACCAGCACTTCCTTCGGATCGCCCTGCTCCTCGGTCCGCCCCTGATGCAGGAACATCACGTGGTTCGACACGTTGCGCGCAAAACCCATCTCGTGCGTGACGACGATCATCGTGCGCCCCTCCTCGGCGAGCTTCTGCATCACCTTCAGCACCTCGCCGACGAGCTCCGGATCGAGCGCCGAAGTCGGCTCGTCGAACAGCATCACGTCCGGATGCATCGCGAGCGCCCGCGCGATCGCGACGCGCTGCTGCTGGCCGCCCGACAGATGCGACGGATACTGCTTCTCGACGCGCGGCGGCAGACCAACCTTCTCCAGATACTCGCGCGCACGCTCCTCGGCCTCTTTCTTCGTGATGCCGAGCACATGCACCGGCGCTTCCATCACGTTCTCGAGCACGTTCATGTGCGCCCACAGATTGAAGTGCTGGAACACCATCGCCAGCTTCGTGCGGATCCGCTGCAACTGCTTGTGATCGGCAACTTCCAGCGCGCCGGCACGGTCGGTCTTCGTGCGCACGGTCTCGCCGTCGACGACGATCTGCCCCGCGTTCGGCCGCTCGAGAAAATTGATGCAGCGCAGGAACGTGCTCTTGCCCGAACCGCTCGCGCCGATGATGCTGATGACGTCGCCGGCCTTCGCGTTCAGCGACACGCCCTTGAGCACCTCGTTATCGCCATAGCGCTTGTGAATGTCGACCGCGGCAAGCTTGACGGAAGCGGACGCGCTCGTTTGAGTGATCTCGGCCAACTGGCTCTCCTCGAAGTGAAATCAATGACGTCCGGCCGCGAGATACGCGAGCCAGTGGCGCTCCGCCCGGCGAAATGCCGCGACGAGTGCGAACGATACCGCAAGATAGATCAGCGCGGCGAGGCCGAACGACTGGAACGCCATGTAGGTCGCGGAATTGGCGTCGCGCGCAACTTTCAGAATGTCCGGCACGGTCGCGGTGAACGCGACGGTGGTCGCGTGCAGCATCAGGATCACCTCGTTGCTGTACAGCGGCAGCGCACGCCGCAGCGCCGACGGTACGATCACGCGCCGGTACATCGTGAACGGCGACATCCCGTATGCGCGCGCAGCCTCGACCTCGCCGTGCGGAATCGCACGGATCGCACCGGCGAAGATCTCCGTCGTGTACGCACACGTGTTCAGCGCGAACGCAAGAATCGCGCAGTTGAAGCCGCTGCGGAAAAACGCGTCGAGCAGCGAATGCGAACGGACGAACTCGAGGCTGTACATGCCCGTGTACATCAGCAGCAACTGCACGTAGAGCGGCGTGCCGCGAAACACGTACGTGTAAAGGCGCACCGGCGTCGACACCCAGCGCTTCTTCGACACGCGCGCAACGGCGAGCGGCACCGCGCACACGAAGCCGAGCGAAATCGACGCGACCAGCAGCCACAACGTCACCGCGAGGCCGGACAACCGCTGGCCGTCCCAGTAAAGAAACGCCTGGCCGAATTCCTGGAGAATCTCGATCATAGTTCTGCGTGCCGCACGCCCATGGAATAACGCTTCTCGAGCTGGATCAGCACGAGATTGGAAACGGTCGTGATCGCAAGATAGATCAGCGCCGCAACGAGAATGAAGAAGAACATGTTGAACGTGCTCTTGCCGGCGTCCTGCGCGGCCTTCACGACGTCCGCGAGGCCGATGATCGACACCAGTGCGGTCGCCTTCACGAGCACCTGCCAGTTGTTGCCGATGCCCGGCAGTGCGAAGCGCATCATCTGCGGAAACATGATCCGCGCGAACACGCGCGCGCCGCTCATCCCGTATGCCGCGCCCGCTTCGAGCTGACCGCGCGGCACCGACAGGAACGCGCCGCGGAACGTCTCGGTGAAGTACGCACCGTAGATGAAGCCGAGCGTCAGCACGCCGGCGACGAACGGATCGATGTCGATCTGGTCCCAGCCCAGCAGGTCGGTGAACTGGTTCAGCCAGATCTGAATGCTGTAGAACAGCAGCAGCATCAGGACGAGATCGGGCACCGAGCGGATCAGCGTCGTATAGCCGGTCGCGATCGCTCGCAGCACCCGGTTGTGCGACAGCTTCGCCACCGCGCCGATCAGCCCCAGCGCCACCGCGGTGGCGAGCGACAGAACCGACAGCTCGATGGTCTGCACGGTGCCGGCCCACAGGACGGGACCAAAGCCGTAAAGGAACACGCGCGTCTCCAGTGTTGACAGGGTTACCGGCGCGCATACCTGTCCCACGCCGGGCTGACGCGGATAGTCGCAAGCGAAAATATTTGTCTCAAATCACCTCGTCCGCCATTGCTGCGTCGCAGCAAACGATGCGGCGATTTGAACGCGCGGGCTACGGCGCTGTTTCAAAAGGAAAAAAGCCGCTCCCTGACAGTCGTACAACACGCAGGGAAGCGGCTTTTTTGCAATTTTCCGGTCGCTTTTTCGATATCGCGACGCGCCGGGAGTCAGCGCCCCTTCAGGATGTCGGAGCGCGAAGTCGTGTAGACGAGCCCGTCCGGGCCGAAATGGACGTTGAAGAACGCGTCGGTGTTCACGCCGTCCTCGAGCCAGCGCCAGCTCCATACCGTCTCGGGCTTGAGCGGATACTGCGCGACGTCGCCCGGCTTGCCGAGCAGGCGCCGCACCTCGTCCTCGTTCATGCCGGGGCGCACCTTCGCGAAATTCTCGGCGGTGAGCACCTGGGTCGCGCCGACGTAATGGCCGCTCGCGTCGAGATCGACGAACCAGGTCTGGTTGCCCATCGGCCCGCGCGGATATTCGAGGCGTTTCGAGCCGTCGGTGAACATGCGCTCGGTGTCGGGCTTGCCCATCGTCTCGCGCACGTCGGCCTCGGTCGACACGCCGACCTTCAGCCCCTTGAGCAGCAGCGGCGCCGGCTTGATCGCGGTGAAGAAATCCCTGATGCGTTGCACGTCGAGATCGCCCTTGTCGTTGCAGCCGGACAGCGCGAGTGCGGCAGCCAGCAGCGTCACGGGAAACAGCCGGAAACGAAAGATCATCGGAAGAATTGCGCGTCGAGAAAACACGCGGCAAGCATACCCGCGCCGCGCCAAAAGCGCGAGACGGGCCGCGCGGCCCGTCACCCGTTCAATGGGTCGATTCGGTCTGACGCTCGCGCTCGCCGCGCAGCGGCTGCGCGACGCGCGCGGCGGCCGGGATCGCGGCGATCCGGCCGCGCGTGCGCACGAGCTCGGCCAGCTGCCACGAGCCGAGCGCGAGACAGCCGAACAGCACCTCACGGCCGCGCTTGACCAGCGCGAGCGACAGCGCGCTCTCGCGATCGACGCCGAACATCTGCGCGAGCAGCACGACGGTGGCCTCCTGCACGCCGAGGCCGCCCGGCACCATGAACGCCGCATGGCGCACGGCCTGCGTCATCGCCTCGATCGCGACCGCGCCGCCGATCGACACCGGATGGCCGAGCAGCGCGAGCGCCCAGTAGATCTCGAGCGCACCGAGCACGTAGCCGGCCAGCTGCCAGAAGAACGCGCTGAACAGCAGCGCGGTGCGCGACATCAGCGCATCGATGTCGCGATCGAGCCGCCGGCCGTCGACGCCCTGCAGCAAGCGGTGCGAATCGCCGAGCAAGCGCCCGGCAAAACGCTCGATCGCGTGGAAGACGCCGCCGCGGCGCATCAGCACGACGCCGAGCACCGGCAACGGCAGCGTCAACACCAGCGCGAGGCCGATCGTGCCGCCGCCCATGTCGTGCGTGGTCGCCAGCAGCAGCACGAGGCCGAGCGCCGCGAACGCATACTGGACGACGATCGTCACCAGCACCTCGACGATCACCGACGCGGTCACGCGGCTCGCGTCGGCCACCTGCCAGCGCGCGAGCCGGATGCCGACCAGCTCGCCGCCGATGCCGACGACCGGCAACAGGCGGTTCACCGCCTCGCGCACGGTCGCGATCCACCACAGGAACGGCAGCGTCGCGCGACGGTCGAGCAGCTGATGCCACGCGTATGCGTCGAGCAGCAGCGGCAGCGCGTGAAACGGCACGAGCCACAGCAGCGCGAAGCCGGCGCGCTCGATCATCCGCGACACGTCGCCGATGCCCTCGTGCAGGCCCAGCGCGAGCAGGATCCCGATGCCGATTGGCCAGCCGAGCCATTTGATCCATTTGGTCACGACGGCTGCGCCCCCGCTTCGCGCGCGTGGTGCGCGCCGCGGCGCGCCGCGCGCTGACCGAACACGTCGGCGAACCCGCCGGTCGCGACGCCGGCCGCCTTCAGCGCAGCCGCGACGCGCGGCGACAGCAGCGCGTCGAGCTCGTCGACCGGACGGTAATCGGCCATCGTCGGCGTGATCGGGCCGTCGCCGGCTTCGGCCGGATGGCAATAGATCTCGCCGACACCGGGCGGCAGCGCGGCGAGCGCGTCGAGCAGCACGCGCTCGTCCATGGCGCCCGTATGCTCGATGCCGACCACGTAATCATTGTGCGCGAGCCCCGCGCGGTCGAGCCGCGCGCGCACGAGCGCGATCCACGGCTTGAGCAGCGCACTCGCGCTCGCTTCGTACGGCAGCCGCACGGCGCGCAGCCCGTAGTCGCGACCGATGTCGATGATCATCGACAGCACGGTCGGATGCAGATGGAAATGCTTGTGCGCGTTCACGTGGTCGAGCGGCAGGCCGCTCGCCGCGAACGCCTCGAACTGCGCGCGGATCTCGCGGCGCAGCTGCGCGCGCACGTGCGGCAGGAAGAAGAAGCGGCAGCCGTCCTTCGCCATCGCGTCGCCGAAGCGCCCGTCGCGGCCGACGAGCGCCGGTATCTCATGCGCGGGCAGCGTGGCCGGCCCGTCCGCGAGCACCAGATGCAGACCGACCGCGAGCGACGGCAGCCGCCGCGCGCGCTCGATCGCATCCTGCGCGGCGCTCGCGCCGACCATCAGGCTCGCGGCGTTGAGCACGCCGTCGCGATGCGCGCGCTCGACCGCCGCGTTCACGCGCGGATGCAGCCCGAAGTCGTCCGCGGTGAAGATCAGCGCCCGCGCCGCCCGCTGCGTCGTCACGAATCAGGCCTCGTGCGCGCGCAGGAAGCGGAAGAACTCCACGCCTTCGCGCAGACGGCGCTTCATCATGTCCCAGCTCGTCAGCATCTCGCGGACGATTTCCCAGATCTTCGACGGACGGAAATAGAACTCGCGATAGAACTGCTCGAGATGGTGATAGATCTCGTCGCGCGACAGGTGCGGATAGCCGATCGCGGCCAGCTGCACGCCTTCTTTGCTGACCAGGTTGATCGTCTTGTTCTCTTCCATCCAGCCGTTCTCGACGGCCTGCTTGTACAGCGTCGTGCCCGGATACGGCGCGGCGAGCGACACCTGGATCGTGTGCGGGTTGATTTCCTTCGCGTACTCGATCGTCTTCTTGATGGTTTCCGGCGTCTCGCCCGGCAGGCCGAGGATGAAGGTGCCGTGGATCTTGATGCCGAGCTTCTTGCAGTCCGCGCTGAAGCGGCGCGCGAAATCGGTGCGCACGCCCTTCTTGATGTTCACGAGGATCTGGTCGTCGCCGGATTCGAAGCCGACCAGCAGCAGGCGCAGGCCGTTTTCCTTCATGATCTTCAGCGACTTGTACGGCACGTTCGCCTTCGCGTTGCACGACCACGTCATGCCGAGCTTGCCCAGGCCGATCGCGATCGCTTCGGCGCGCGGCAGGTCGTCGGTGAAGGTATCGTCGTCGAACATCAGTTCCTTCACTTCCGGCATGTTGTCGCGGATCCACTTCGCTTCGGCGAGCACGTTCTCGACCGAGCGCGTGCGATAGCGATGGCCGCTGACCGTCTGCGGCCACAGGCAGAACGTGCAGCGCGACTTGCAGCCGCGGCCCGTGTAGATCGACACGTACGGATAGTTCAGGTAGCCGATGAAGTAGTTGTCGATCTTCAGGTCGCGCTTGTAGATGGGCGCGACGAACGGCAGCTCGTCCATGTTCTCGAGGATCGGACGCGCTTCGTTGTGCTCGATCGAGCCGTCCTTCGCGCGCCAGCTCAAGCCCTTGATCTCGGGGAACGGCTTGCCTTCGGCGATTTCCTTGCAGGTGTAGTCGAATTCCTCGCGGCACACGAAGTCGATCGCGTCGCTCGCCGTCAGCGAATTGTGCGGATCGACCATCACCTTCGCGCCGACCATGCCGACCAGCAGCGACGGCTTCATCTTCTTCAGGTCCTGCGCGAACATCGCGTCGGTCGGGAACGACGGCGTGCTCGTGTGGATGATCACGAGATCGTAGTCGTTGGCGATCTTCAGCGTCTCCTCGACCGACAGGCCGTCGGCCGGCGCGTCGACGACGCGGCTGCCCGGCACGAGCGCGGCCGGCTGCGCGAGCCAGGTCGGGTACCAGAAGGAACGGATTTCGCGCTTCGCCTGATAGCGCGAGCCGGCTCCGCCGTCGAAGCCATCGTACGAAGGGGCCTGCAAGAACAGCGTTTTCATGAATGCTCCGGTAGCCTGCATAATTCGATTCGTTTCAACGATTCAGTTTCAATCAACCGCGGGCCGCGCTGTGGGCGCCCGCCTCTGTCATGTCGCGTCGCGCGGCGTGGCCGCGCGGCGCGTCTCGGCCCTCGGGCCGGATTCGCTCGGGAGCGGGCGCGCGGCCGGCTCCCCCAACATGCTCGTCAGCAGCCGTCGCCGCCTTCCACCGCCGGCGCGCGCTCGCCGCCGACCACCGTCATCCGCGCGCCGCGCCACACGACCTGCGAGCCGTACGCGGCCGCCAGCCATTCGAGCGCGAGCAGCGTGTCGCGTACCGCCACGAGCGGCAGGTCGCGCCAGAACGCACTCCAACCGTCCTCGCCGCGCGCATGCAGCACGAGCCGCCCGAACGCACCGACGATGGCCGCGCCGCCCGCGAGCGTGCCCGCGACGGTGCCGTCCAGCCGCAGCGCGAGCGCCGCGCCGATCGCGAGCCACGGCACGGTGAACGTGATGAACAGGAACGCGAAGCCCATCGGGTTCAGCGACCGGATCGTGCGCAGCCAGCGCGTCTCGCGATGCCACAGCGGGCCGAACGACGGCTCGATCACGTCGGTCGCGACGTCGACCTCGGACAACACGGTGCGCCGCCCGAGGCGGCGCGGCAGCTCGGCGAGCCAGAAGTCGTCGGCGAGCTCGTCCTTCAGCGCGAGAAAACCGCCGATCCGATCGAGCGTATCGCGCGTGACGGCGAGCGTCGCGCCGAACCCGAAGCGGCTCGAGCGGCCCAGGTGCGTGATCCGCACCGACGGCGCGAACCACGCGTCGACGAACTGCGCGCCGATCCGCGTCCAGAAGCCGCCGACGCTGCGCGCATGATACAGGCACGTGACGACGCCGACCGACGGATCGGCGAGCGGCGCCGTCACGCGCTCCAGATAATCGGGCTGCACCGCGATGTCGCTGTCCGCGATCACGATGCGGCCGTACTTCGCGCGCTCGGCCAGGTTGATCAGGTTGCTGACCTTCAGATTCTTGCCGTGCACGCGCGCGTCGATCACGAGCGTGATGTCGCATTCCGGATAGTCGGCACGCAGCCGCTCGACCACCGCGATCGCCGGATCGGCCGCCGACGCGACGCCGAACAGCACTTCATGGCGCGGGTGGCGCTGTTCGCAGAAGGTCGCGAGGTTCTCGTACAGGTGCGGCTCCGCGCCGCACAGCGGCTTGAGCACGCTGACCGGCTCGAAGCCGTCGCGCGCGGCGGTGCGCGGCGTGCGCGGCGCCGGCGCGAAGGCCGCGACGAGCGCATAGCCGGCCGCGGCGAGCGTGAAGGCGACCAGCAGCCAGTCGAGCAGCGTGACGGTCGGCATCATGCGGCATGCCTCCCGGCACCGCGGGCGGCACGTCGATCGTTCGAACCGGGTTGAACGTGATGGGGTATTACGACAGCGACGAACGCGGGCACGACCCGACTCCTTGTTCCAGCAGCGTCTGTATGAGGGGCGGCACGGCTCGCCCCGAAAGCGGCCATGCCCGGCTTCGCGCGGCCGCCCCCTCACGCGAAACCCGGAACGGGATGCGGGAAGACTCGAATGGCTGGCATCGGCAAAACATGGACAGGCGCAGGATTTTAGCAGCCCGCGCACCGTCACGCGCGGAGCAACATGAAACGGACTGGTGCAATTTCGGCAAAGCTGCGCGGCCGGCAAACCATTTCGGCGCCGGCCTGCCGACATTAGCGTAAGCGCTTTGCAGGCGTATTGCCGTCTGCAAAATCAAACATTTCGTTGAGAATTGTGCGTCGGTGCGAAGACACGTGGAATCACCGTAAAGTTTGGTAATTATTCGTGGATTGGATCGATTTTCGCAACAATGAAACGGGCGTGGCTTGCAGCCCTGTAAGGCGTGTGGGTATCCGTGCGTCGCCAGCGCGCGGCGCGGCCCTTTGGCAGAATCGTCGTCATCTGTTGCGCATGCGCATCACCGCGCCCCTCCTTTCGAAGGCCATCCGATGATTCCGTTTTCCGTACTCGACCTCGCCCCCATCCCCGAAGGCGCCGACGCCGCGCAGGCATTCCGCAACACCGTCGATCTGGCGCAGCATGCGGAACGCCTCGGCTACCGCCGCTACTGGCTCGCCGAGCACCACAACATGCCGGGTATCGCGAGCGCGGCGACCGCCGTCGTGATCGGCCACGTGGCGGGCGCGACGCAGACGATCCGCGTCGGCTCGGGCGGGATCATGCTGCCGAACCACGCGCCGCTCGTGATCGCCGAGCAGTTCGGCACGCTGGCGTCGCTGTACCCCGGCCGCATCGACCTCGGGCTCGGCCGCGCGCCCGGCACCGACCAGACCACGTCGCGCGCGCTGCGGCGCGACCTGATCGGCAGCGCCGATTCCTTTCCGGACGACGTCGCCGAGCTGCAGCGCTACTTCGCGGCGCCGGTGCCCGGCCAGCGCGTGCGGGCGGTGCCCGGCGCGGGGCTCGACGTGCCGATCTGGCTGCTCGGCTCGAGCCTGTTCAGCGCGCAGCTCGCCGCGATGCTCGGCTTGCCGTTCGCATTCGCATCGCACTTTGCGCCGGACTATCTGATGCGCGCGCTCGAACTCTATCGCGCGCAATACCGCCCGTCGGCCGCGTGGCCGAAGCCGTATGCGATGGTCGGCGTGAACGTGTTCGCCGCCGATACCGACGAAGAAGCACGGCGCCTCTTCACGTCGCTGCAGCAGCAGTTCATCAACCTGCGCCGCGGCACGCCGGGCAAGCTGCCGCCGCCGGTCGACGCGCTCGAGGCCAGCGAATTCGAACTCGCGAACGTCGCGCATGCGCTGTCGTTCGCGGCCGTCGGCTCGCGCGACACGGTGCGCGACCAGTTACGCGACCGGATCGCGCAGACGGGTGCGGACGAGCTGATCGTCACCGCCCAGATCTACGATCACGCGGCGCGGCTGCGCTCGTTCGAGCTGGCCGCGCAGATCCGCGACGAGCTGGCGAGCGAAACGCGCTGACGGTGCGGCCGCGCCGCCGCTCGCGGCGCGCGCCCGCCCGCCCGTCGCTTCGTCACTTCGTCACTGCGGATGGACCGCAGCCATCCCGTCGAGCAGCGCCTTGTGGAACGCGTCCGGATCCTGGATCTGCGGCGCGTGCCCGAGCGCCGGGAATTCGATCAGTTGCGCACCGGGAATCGCCGCCTGCGTGCGCTTCGCAAGCTCCGGATAACGGCCGAGCTTCGCGTGCACGTCCGGCGGCGCGGCGTCCTTGCCGATCGCGGTCGTGTCCTTGTCGCCGATCAGCAGCAGCGTCGGCACGCGAATCGCGCCGAGCTCGTAGACCACCGGCTGCGTGAAGATCATGTCGTAGACGAGCGCCGAATTCCACGCGACCGCGTCGCGGCCCGCGCCGCGATACATGCCGGCGAGCATCTGCACCCAGCGCTCGTACGACGGCGCCCACTTGCCCGCGTAGTAGGTCGCCTGCTCGTAGCGGCGGATGCCGTCGGCCGTCGTCTTCAGCTCGCGTGCGTACCAGTAATCGACCGACAGCGGCGGCACGCCGAGCGCCTTCCAGTCCTCGAGGCCGATCGGGTTCACCAGCACCAGCTGGTCGGTCGCCTTCGGATACATCAGCGCGTAGCGTATCGCCAGCATGCCGCCGGTCGAATGGCCGACGAGCGTCGCCGACTTCACGCCGATCGACTCGAGCAGCGCGTGCGTGTTGCGCGCGAGCTGCTGGAAGCTGTACTGATAGCGCTCCGGCTTCGACGACTTGCAGAAGCCGATCTGGTCCGGCGCGACCACGCGATAGCCGGCGCGGCTCAGCACGTCGATCGTGTCCTCCCAGGTCGCCGCGCAGAAGTTCTTGCCGTGCAGCAGGACGACGGTGCGGCCGTTCGGGTGCGCCGGCTGCACGTCCATGTAGTCCATTTCGAGCGTTTCGCGCTGCGACACGAACGCATGGCGATGCACCGGCGCCGGATAGGCGAACCCTTCCAGCCGCGGGCCGTACGCGGGCCCGTCGTTGCCGGCCGGCGTCGGGGCGGCGGCCGTGGCGACGCTCGCAGCGGCGGCGATGCCGGCGGCCAGCCACGCGGCGCGCGCGACGGACAAGATCGGGGAAGTCGAAAACATGGCGCTCACGGTAATGGGACGGGCACGCGCGGCGGCCGGGCAGCCACACGCCCCGCGATTCTACGCGGTCGGGCTGACGGCGGCGCGCAACACTCGAAGGCCGCGCGACTTCCGCGCGCGCGACGAACTCGGGTATCTTGTGACGTGACCCTGAAACGCCTGCAGGCGAGCGCCCATGAAAAACGTCCTCAGCATTCAGTCGCACGTGATCTACGGACATGCCGGCAACAGCGCGGCCGTGTTTCCGATGCAACGGCTCGGCGTCAACGTCTGGCCGCTCAACACCGTCCAGCTGTCCAACCACATGCAGTACGGGCACTGGGCCGGCAGCGCGATCGACGCCGCGAAGATGGAGCAGCTGGTCGACGGTGTCGCCGCGATCGGCGGCCTGAAGCGCTGCGACGCGGTGCTGTCCGGCTTCGTCGGCTCGCCGGCGCAGGCGCGCGCCACGGTCGAGATCGTGCGCACGGTGAAGGCGATGAACCCGAACGCGTGGTACTTCTGCGATCCGGCGTTGGGCCAGACCGGCGGAATCCGGCCCGAGCCCGGCGTCGAGGAATACATCGTCGACGAGATGCCGGCGCTCGCCGACGGCATGTCGCCGAACCACACCGAGCTGCAGAAGCTCGCGGGGCGGCGCATCGAGACGGTCGCCGAAGCCGTGGACGCGTGCCGCGCCCTGATCCGCCGCGGCCCGAAGCTCATTCTCGTCAAGCACCTGCACGACCGTAACAGCCCGGCCGACCGCTTCAACATGCTGGCCGTCACCGAAACCGAAGCATGGATCGGCCAGCGTCCGCTCTATGCGTTTCCGCGCCATCCGGTCGGCGTGGGCGACCTCACCAGCGCGATCTTCGTCGCGCGCCGGCTGCGCGGCGATTCCGTGCGCGGCGCGTTCGAGCACACGCTCGCGGCCGTGCACGCGGTGGTCAAGGCGACCTACGACGCACGCCGCTACGAGCTCGAGCTCGTCGCCGCCCAGGATGAAATCGCGCGGCCGAGCGAGTGGTTCGGCGCGTGGGTGACCGACGCCTGACGCAGCCGTAGCGCGGCGTGCGGCGCCGCGTGTCGAAGCCTGCGCGGCGCGCCGCGCGCCGCCCTTCTCCCGCCGTCCACGCGGGCCATCGCTGCCCCAACCGAACCCGCGCCGTACCTGCAAACCGTGCAAACGTTTCCGACTTCACATGAATGACACCGTTTGCTCGCTATGCTCGCGTCCGCACGACCGACGCAGCCGCATCCTGCGTCCGGGCGCGCCAGCCTGTTCCGTTGTTCCGCATGTCCCGCCAACCGGCTCCCCTTTACCCCACGATAACGACCATGACCCGATCGACCCGTCGTGACTTCCTCCGCGTCGCCGCCGGCACCGCCGGCGCCGCCGCGCTGAACCTGTTCCCGCCCGTGATCCGCGATGCGCTCGCCATTCCCGCGAACCGCCGTACCGGCACGATCCGCGACATCGAACACATCGTGATCCTGATGCAGGAGAATCGCTCGTTCGACCATTACTTCGGCACGATGCGCGGCGTGCGCGGCTTCGGCGACCCGCGGCCGCTGCGCCTCGCGAGCGGCAAGTCCGTGTTCCACCAGCCGGCCGGCCCGGCCGAGGTGCTGCCGTTCCATCCGGGCGCCGACAACCTCGGCCTGCAGTTCCTGCAGGATCTGCCGCACGGCTGGCAGGACATGCATGCCGCGTGGAACAAAGGCCGCTACGATCAGTGGGTGCCGAACAAGGGCACCACGACGATGGCGTACCTGAAGCGCGACGACATCCCGTTCCACTATCAGCTCGCCGACGCGTTCACGATCTGCGACGCGTACCACTGCGCGATCCCGAGCTCGACCGACCCGAACCGCTACTACATGTGGACCGGCTACGTCGGCAACGACGGCACGGGCGGCGGCCCGGTGCTCGGCAACGAGGAACAGGGCTATGGCTGGACGACCTATCCGGAAGTGCTCGAGCAGGCCGGCGTGTCGTGGAAGATCTACCAGGACGTCGGCACCGGGCTCGACGCGAAGGGCTCGTGGGGCTGGACGCAGAACCCGTACATCGGCAACTACGGCGACAACGCGCTGCTGTACTTCAACCAGTACCGCAACGCGCTGCCCGGCACGCCGCTGTACGAGAAGGCGCGCACCGGCACCAACATCAGCGCCGGCGGCACGCTGTTCGACGTGCTGGAGCAGGACGTGAAGAACGGCACGCTGCCGCAGGTGTCGTGGATCTGCGCGCCGGAAGCGTACTCCGAGCATCCGAACTGGCCGGCGAACTACGGCGCGTGGTACATCGAGCAAGTGCTGAAGGTGCTGGTGTCGAACCCGGACGTGTGGAGCAAGACCGCGCTCTTCATCACCTACGACGAAAACGACGGCTTCTTCGACCACGTGCCGCCGCCGTTCGCGCCGCAGTCGCGCGATAACGGGCTGTCGACCGTCGCGACGACCAACGAGGTGTTCGCCGGCGACGCGTCGCACATGGCGGGCGCGTACGGGCTCGGGCCGCGCGTGCCGATGCTCGTGGTGTCGCCGTGGACCAAGGGCGGCTGGGTCTGCTCGCAGACCTTCGATCACACGTCGCTGCTGCAATTCATCGAAGCGCGCTTCGGTGCGCAATATCCGATCACGGCCGCGAACGTATCGCCGTGGCGCCGCGCGGTGTGCGGCAACCTGACGTCGGCGTTCGACTTCTCGAACGCCGACGCCGCCTGGCCGACGCTGCCGGACACGAGCGGCTACGCGCCGGCCGACCGCGTGCGCCATCCCGACTACGTCCCCGTGCCGCCGGTGCTGCAGACGGTGCCGAAACAGGAAGCCGGGCTGCGTCCGGCGCGCGCGCTGCCGTACGAGCTGTTCGTGCACGGCCGCGTCGAGCCCGCGAGCGGCCAGTTCCGGCTGACCTTCGCGAACACGGGCCGCGCCGGCGCGGCGTTCCAGGTGCAGTCGCGCAACCGCGTCGACGGCCCGTGGGCGTACACGGTCGAAGCCGGCAAGCGGCTCGCCGACACGTGGAGCGCCGCCGCGTCGCTCGGCCTGTACGACCTCGACGTGTACGGTCCGAACGGCTTCTATTGCCATTTCCGCGGCTCGTTCGCGAGCGGCGTCGGCGGCACGAGCGCGAACCCCGAGGTGGTCTACGGCTACGACGTCGCGAACGGCAACATCACGCTACGTCTGATGAACCGCGGCCACAAGGCGGTGCGGCTCAAGGTGAGCAACGCGTACGGCCACCGCGGCGCACGCACGTTCGAGCTCGCGCCGGGCGCCCACGTCGACGACTACTGGGACCTGCGCGGCAGCCACGGCTGGTATGACCTGACCGTCAGCGACGAGCGGCCGCTCGGCTTCGTGCGCCGCTTCGCGGGCCACGTCGAGACCGGCCGGCCGAGCACCAGCGACCCGGCGATCCGCACGAGCGCGACGCAGGACGTCGTAGAAGCCGCGTCGGACGCGCTGGCCGACTGACGACGGCCAGCGCGACGCAGCCCCGCCGCGGGGCTGCGTCGCCTGCCGCATCCTCCTGCTCTACCCGCCTTCCGCCCTGCCTCCATTCGTCCGTCCGCTCGTGACGGGAAACTCCCGATACCGGCCGCTGCCGCACGCGCGGAAGCTATGCGCAAATCCGCATCGAATGCGCGGCAAATTGCCAAGACCCGCACATATCGGCGACCTATAAATCGAAGCGATCGGGGCTCCTCGCCGAGCCTGCCGGGAGCGTCTTCCCTGGAATGGCAGCACGCCGGACCTACCCGCCCGATCAGAGAAGCGGTTGAACCGCCCGCCCGTCGCGCGCATCCGGCTGCCGGATGCGTGCGGAATCCACCCGCTGGTGTAGAACAAGAGGAACGAACATGAAATTTCGTCATTCCCTGCTGTCGGTATCGGTCGTATCCGCATTGGCACTCCTCTCGCAACAGGCCGCCCGCGCCGCCGACGCAACCGACGTGAAGGTCGGTTTCGCCGCACCGCTCACGGGCGTGAACGCCGGCTACGGCAAGGATCTACAGAACGGCGTGCAGCTCGCGCTCGACGATGCGGTCGCGCAGAAGGTGCAGATCGCCGGCAAGCCCGCGCATTTCGACCTCGTCGTGCAGGACGATCAGGCCGACCCGCGCATCGGCGTGCAGGCCGCGCAGGCGCTGGTCGACCAGAACGTGTCGGTGGTGATCGGCCACTTCAACTCGGGCACGACGATTCCGGCGTCGGTCGTCTACGACAAGGCCGGCATCCCGGTGATCGACCCGGCCGCCACCAACCCGACGCTCACGTCGCGCGGGCTCGCGAACATGTTCATGGTGATCGCGACCGACGGCCAGAACGCGGGCAACGCGGGCAAGTACGCCGTCGACGTGACGAAGGCGAAACGCATCGCGATCATCGACGACCGCACCGCGTTCGGCCAGGGCGAGGCGGACGAGTTCGAGAAGGCCGTGAAGGCGGCCGGCGGCAACATCATCGGCCGCGAGTTCACCAACAACCAGGCCGTCGACTTCCGCGCGCAGATCACCAGCCTGAAGGGCAAGAATCCCGACCTGATCTTCTTCGGCGGCCTCGATTCGCTGGCCGCGAACTTCATCAAGCAGATGCGCCAGCTCGGGCTGACCGCGCAGTTCGTCGGCGGCGGCGGCGTGAAGGACAACGAGTTCGTGAAGATCGCCGGCCCGGCCGCCGAAGGCGCGATGGCGTGGGAATACGGCCGGCCGCTCGATGAACTGCCGCAAGGCAAGGATTTCGAGAAGCGCTTCAAGAAGCGCTTCGGCGTCGACGTGCTGTCGTACGCGCAGTTCGGCTACGACGCCGCATGGGCCGCGATCAAGGCGATGCAGGCGGCCAATTCGACGGATCCGAAGGTCTATCGCCCGGCGCTGAAGAAAGTGGACTTCGAAGGCGTGACCGGACGCATCTCGTTCGCCAACGACGGCTCGCTGAAGAGCGGGATGTCGACGCTGTACCAGGTGAAGAACGGCACGTGGAAGACCATCGTGACGAAGGGAGGCTGATCGACCGGCAGCACCGCGCCCGGACGGCTGTACCGGGCGCCCGGCGCGGGCCGCGACGACGATGCGCGTCGCGACCGCTCCTGCCCCGGCGTGCGTGGCGAGCGGTCGCGACGCGCGCCGGCGGCCACTGCGCCGACAAGGTCGCCACCATCTCATACGACGACCGATCTCAATACACTCTGCATGCGGCGTACGTCACCGCGTGGCCATGCGTCTCAGCCGGCTTGCGTATCACGCTCCGCTTCGGCCGCCTCGTGCGCGCGGCGCAGCCGCTCGCGGCTATTGGTGAGGTGCGTGCGCATCGCGGCGCGCGCGGCCTCCGGGTCGTGGCGTGCGATGGCCTCGTAGATGTCCTCGTGCTCGTGATTGAGCCGGGCCACGTAGCGCTCGAGGTCGTCGCCGGCGAAGCGTGCGGAATTCACGCGCGTGCGCGGAATGATCGACGCGCCCAGCTGCGTCATGATGTCGACGAAATAGCGGTTGCCGGTCGACTGCGCGATCTGCAGATGGAACTGGAAGTCGAGCTGCGCGGTGTCGTGACCGCCGCCCGCCCCCGAGGCGATCGCGTCGAGCGCGCGGCGCAGCGCGGCGAGATCCGCGTCGCTCGCGCGTTGCGCGGCAAGGCTCGCGCACTCGCTCTCGAGGCTGATCCGCAGCTCGAGCACCGCGAGCACGTCGCGCAGCGTCGTGATGGTCGCGGGATCGATCCCGAGCGCCCGACGACGCGACGGCTCCAGCACGAAGCTGCCGATCCCGTGGCGCGTTTCGATCAGGCCGCTCGCCTGCATCCGCGAGATCGCTTCGCGCACGACCGTGCGGCTGACGCCCTGCGCCGCCATGACTTCGGTTTCGGTCGGCAGCTTGTCGCCGGGACGCAGCGTGCCGTTTTCGATCTGCGCGGTCAGCGCGTCGACGACATCTTGTGCGAGGCTGCGGGCGCGACGGCGCGGCGCTGCGGGAAGCGTGGGCACGGACATGAGGCCGGTTCCTTTTTGAGTGATCGTAATGTGAGCCGAGGGTTTACGCGGGGTTTGAGCGAACGCCGTGGATTCATTATACTGCGTCACAAGTCATCCGACGACTGATGATGACCACACGGATCTCCTGTCGACCGCGGCAGGCGCAGTGCCTGCCCGGTCCCGTGATAGGTCTTCATCGGCGTTCGCACCTGCGTGCAGATGCCGGCGCGCGGTTCGGCAGTGGATCGAGGCGCACCTGCGCGCCTGGCTTCCGTCCGATGCGGCACCGGCATCGGGCGCGCGTCGCTCGCCCCTCGCGGGTTGCTGTCGACGGGCGCGGTTCGTGCGCCGCGCACGTCGGTTGTCGAATGATCGCACCTCGCGCCGCGCGCGGCAAAGCATTTGCCGCACGGCATCGCCTACTCTCTCGTCATCGCCGCCATGAACGCCGTCACCGCCTCGCCTTCCCACGACACGCCGCGCATCGTCGATCTGCAAGCCATTCCGGTCGCCGGCCACGACAGCATGCTGCTGAACCTGAGCGGCGCGCACGGCCCGTTCTTCACGCGCAACCTCGTGATCCTGAAAGACAGCGCGGGCCGCATCGGCGTCGGCGAAGTGCCGGGCGGCGAAAGCATCCGCCGCACGCTCGACGACGCGCGCGCGTGCGTCGTCGGCCAGCCGGTCGGCAATTACCATGCGGTGCTCAACGACGTGCGCCGGACGTTCGCCGATCGCGACGCGGGCGGCCGCGGGCTGCAGACCTTCGACCTGCGCACGACGATCCACGCGGTCACCGCGCTCGAAGCCGCGCTGCTCGACCTGCTCGGCCAGCATCTCGGCGTGCCCGTGGCCGCGCTGCTCGGCGAAGGCCAGCAGCGCGAGCAAGTGGAAATGCTCGGTTACCTGTTCTACGTCGGCGACCGCACCAGGACCGCACTGCCCTACCGCGACGGCCGCGACGCGACCGACGACTGGACGCGCGTGCGCGACGAAGCCGCATTGACGCCCGACGCGGTCGTGCGCCTCGCCGAAGCCGCACATGCCCGCTACGGCTTCAACGACTTCAAGCTGAAGGGCGGCGTGTTCGAAGGCGCGCGCGAAATCGAGGCCGTGACGGCGCTCGCCGAGCGCTTTCCCGACGCGCGCGTGACGCTCGACCCGAACGGCGCGTGGTCGCTGGACGAAGCCGTGCGGCTGTGCCGCGACCAGCATCACGTGCTGGCCTATGCGGAAGACCCCTGCGGCGCGGAGAACGGCTATTCGGGCCGCGAGGTGATGGCCGAGTTCCGCCGCGCGACCGGGCTGCCGACGGCGACCAACATGATCGCGACCGACTGGCGCCAGATGGGTCACGCGATCCAGCTGCAGGCCGTCGACATCCCACTGGCCGATCCGCATTTCTGGACGATGCAGGGCTCGGTGCGCGTCGCGCAGATGTGCCGCGACTGGGGCCTCACGTGGGGCTCGCATTCGAACAACCATTTCGACGTGTCGCTCGCGATGTTCACGCACGTCGCGGCGGCGGCGCCCGGCCAGGTGACCGCGATCGATACGCACTGGATCTGGCAGGACGGCGAGCGGCTGACGCGCGAGCCGCTGAAGATCGCCAACGGGCTCGTGGAAGTGCCGAAGCGGCCGGGCCTCGGCATCGACATCGACATGGACGCGGTCGCACGCGCGCACGAGCTGTACAAGCAGCACGGGCTCGGCGCCCGCGACGATGCGGCCGCCATGCAATATCTGATTCCCGGATGGACGTTCGACAACAAGCGTCCGAGCCTGGTGCGCTAAAAGGTAAGGCGAAGCCGGGCCGCGCAACGGCCCGGTAGAGACGATGCGCGGCTCGCCGGCCGCGCCCGCGCTTCGACGCCGCGCTACGCTAGCCGGCGAGCCCGATGCCGCGCGCCATGCCCGCCGCGGCGAACACGATCACCATCACGAGCACCGCCTGCCAGTGGCCGATCCGCACATAGGTGCGGGCGCGCCGCAGATCGGGGGTCTGCTGCCGCCGCACGGCGCCGCGCCAGCGCAGCAGCCCGAGCATCGGCACGATTTCGAGCAGCAGGATCAGCACGAGCGCGGTCATCTTGAGGTGGAAGAGCGGCTCGTGAAGGTAGTACGCGGTGCCCTTCTCGAAACCGCCGAAGGCGCGCGCAAGCCCCGTCGCGATCAACACCAGCGCCGACGCGCCCCACACCGCGTCGGCCTTGAACACACCGGGCAGGTCGGCAGCCTGTGCCGACGCGATCACGCGCCGCAGCGCGCGATTGCGTGCCGCGATCCCGGCGAACGCGACGCCGAATGCCATCAGGTGAACCGCTGCGAGCAACCATCGGACGATCATTGAGGCTCCTTGTCGCCCGCGCGCCGCGCGAGCGCGATTAGACGATCTGTTTGAGCGCCGCGTCGAGCGCGAGGACCGCGACGCGGTCGCCTTCGGTCGCGAGCGGCGCGCGCAACACGGTCTGCCGGTTATGGCCGACGGCCGCCGGCGAATCCCACAGCAGCTCCACTTTGGGCCGCCGGAACAGGCTGCCGCGCGGCGGCGCGGCGACGGCCGATGCGGCGAGCCCGTCCGCCGCGGCCGCGGCCGGCCGGCCGGGCCAGCGCACCGACAGCTCGCGCGCGTCGTACTGGCCGACCTTGCGGCTCTCCATCCAGACGATCGCGGTGCGGGTGAGCGTGTCGAGCGAAATCGCATAGCGGCCGATCGCGAAACGGCGCGCGGCGACGTTGGTGCGCCACAGCGGCCGTGGACGGCACATCCACACGATCGCCGCATACAACGCGGGCGCGGCGACGAGCCAGCCGTTGGTTGCCGTCACCGCATGCAGCGCGCGGCGCCAGCCGGCCGCCCACGCGAACGCGCCGATCGACCAGACGGCGAACAGGAAACCGATCAGCGCGAACACGCGCAGCGCCTGGCGCAGCCATTGCGGCAGCGGATGAAACGGACGCTCGGCGCGCGCGGCGGCGCCGGGGAGCGCGAGCAACAGGAAGATCAGCACCAGATAGACGAACGCCCAGGGCGACGACACCATCGCCGACAGCGAGGCGCGATAGCCCATCTGCGACATCGAGAACAGCCAGCGCGCGAGCAGCACGAGACCGATCGCGCGCAATGCGAAGATCACGCCGGCGCCGGGGGCCGGCGCTGCGCGCGTGGTTTTCGTTCTCGCCAAGACTGCTCTCCTATCGATGTTCGTGCGGGGCCGGATTTCGCGGCACGGCCATTATAGGGACATTACCGTCTGGACAGACGGCTCGATCGCGTGCCCGATCGGTTCCCGCGCCGTTCGCGGCGTCGGGCGCGGCGAGAATACAACAGATCGCAACGGCTCGGCACGGCAGATGTGACGACGCCCCGCCGGAAACCCGGACGGGGCGTCGGTGCCGACACCGGCCGCAGCGCGGCCGGCGACTCGGCGTCAGCCTGCGTTGACTTCGCGCAGCACCGTGCGGCGCTTCTGGCGCAGCAGTTCCTCGTACGCCTTCACGTAGTTCTGCGCCATCACCTTCGACGAGAAGCGGGCTTCGAATGCGGCGCGCACCTTCTCGCGCGGCAGCGTATCGAGGCGCTTGAGCGCGGCGACGGCCGACAGCTCGTCTTCGACGACGAAGCCCGACACGCCGTTGTCGATCACTTCCGGCACCGAGCCGCGCTTGAACGCAATCACCGGCGTGCCGCAGGCCATCGCCTCGATCATCACCAGGCCGAAGGGCTCCGGCCAGTCGATCGGGAACAGCAGCGCGTGCGCATTGCCGAGGAATTCGGTCTTTTCGGCTTCGCTGATCTCGCCGATGTACTCGACGTGCGGCAGCGCGAACAGCGGCTTGATCTTCTCTTCGTAATATGCGCGGTCGGCCTTGTCGAGCTTCGCGGCGATCTTGATCGGCAGGCCGGCCTGCTCGGCGATGCGGATCGCGGTGTCGACGCGCTTTTCCGGCGAGATGCGGCCCAGGAACGCGAGATAGCTCGGCTTCACGTTCGGGATCGGCGTCAGCAGGTTTTCCGGCAGGCCGTGGTACACGGTCGACAGCCAGTTCGCCTGCGGCAGCGGGATGCGCTGGTTGTCGGAGATCGACACGACCGGCACGTCGCTGAACGCGTTGAAGATCGGCTGCAGTTCGGGCAGGTCGAGACGGCCGTGCATCGTCGTCAGATGCGGGACCGGCTGACGCGAGAACAGCGAGAACGGGTAGTAGTCGATGTGGCAGTGCAGGACGTCGAACTCTTCCGCGCGGCGGCGCACTTGCTCGAGCAGCAGCATGTGCGGGGCCATCACGTCGCGGATCGTCGGATCGAGGCGCAGCGCCTGCGGCCAGCACGCTTCGAGCTTCGCCGACGTTTGCGAATCGCCGCTCGCGAACAGCGTGACGTCATGCCCCATCTCGACGAGTGCTTCGGTCAGATAGGACACCACTCGCTCGGTCCCGCCATAAAGCTTCGGGGGAACCGCTTCGTGCAACGGAGCGATTTGGGCGATTCGCATGCGTAACTCCTAAAAATTCGGCTAAAAACCAGGTATGGGTCGGCAACCTGCCGGCGGTCCGGGCTGGATGCATTTCGTCCGATCATCGGACGAATCAGCCTGCCGGGGGCGTCGAGCCCGCGCTGCCCGCGCTGCACAAGGAGCGTCGGCGACGCGACAGGCTTAGAACGTTTGAAACGAAGACCCGTTGACAGGGGTTCGTAAAAACCTGGGACCGAACCCGGAGCCGATTATCTAGGGTTAATCCCGATACGGCGCCCGCCATTTCAAACTCTTTACTTTGTTACAAAGGCGCAACACTTTGCAACCCGCGGACTCGGACGTCCGTTCTAGAGTGGAAGGCCCGTTCGGCACTCCATGTCCGTCATCGCTGCCGGCATTGCCTTTGCGACACCTAAGGCTCTTTGCGGCGAACGGGATGCCGGATTTTATCTCAAAACTGGTCGTGCGCCCCCAGGCTCGCGCAAGATTCGCACAGCGCAACGCACGGCCTTGTTTACAATGCCGGATTATTCAGTCCGGGCGACCGCCGGCTGGGCTCCAGCCGCCCCGCTCAATCACCGAATCACCGCACGCATATTTTGGAATATCTCACCCCTGCCCAGCGCAACGCCCACAACGCGAAGCTGTCGAGCTACGCGCATCGGCCGATCGCGTTCCTGTTCCGCTACATCCGCCTGCACCCTGTCGCGCACCTGATCGTGCTCTGCAGCGTGCTGGCCGCCGTCGGCTGCGCGCTCGGCTCGCAATACGCGATCAAGCATCTGATCGACGTGCTCGCGGCCGGACGCCATCATCCGGGCCCGCTGTGGAGCGCGTTCGCGCTGCTCGTCGGGCTGATCGCGGCCGACAACCTGCTGTGGCGGGTCGGCGGCTGGACCGCCGCGCACACGTTCGTCGCGGTGACCGGCGACCTGCGGCGCGATCTGTTCCAGTATCTGATCGGCCATTCGCCGACGTATTACGCGGAGAAGCAGCCAGGTACGCTCGCGAGCCGCATCACGGCCACGTCGAACGCCGTCTATACGTCGGAGAACACGATGGCGTGGAACGTGCTGCCGCCGTGCATCGCGGTGATCGGCGCGATTCTGATGATCATCGTCGTGAATCCGCTGATGGCCGCCGGCCTGCTCGGCTGTTCGGCGCTGCTCGCGATCGTGCTGTTCAAGCTCGCCGGGCGCGGCTCCGCCCGCCATCACACGTTCGCGGCGAAGGCCGCCGCGGTGGACGGCGAGCTCGTCGACGTGATCGGCAACATGGGGCTCGTGCGCGCATTCGGGATGACGCTGCGCGAACAGAAGCGCTTCAGCGCGACCGTGAAAGCCGAGATGGACGCCCGTCAGCAAAGCCTGCTCTATCTCGAGAAGCTGCGGCTGCTGCACGCGGTGATCACCGCGATGCTGTCGGCCGGGCTGCTCGGCTGGGCGCTGTGGCTGTGGGATCAGGGCCGCGCGACCTCCGGCGACATCGTGCTCGTCAGCTCGCTCGGCTTCACGATCCTGCACGGCACGCGCGATCTGGCCGTCGCGCTGGTCGACGTCACGCAGCACGTCGCACGCCTGTCCGAAGCCGTGAAGACGCTGCTCGAACCGCACGGCATGCCCGATCGCTCCGACGCGCAGCCGCTGTCGGCCAAGGGCGGGCGCGTCGACTTCGAGCGCGTGACGTTCGCGTATCCGCACCGCCGCGCGATCCTCGACCACTTCGACCTGCATATCGAGGCCGGCCAGCGCGTCGGGCTGATCGGCAAGTCGGGCGCCGGCAAGTCGACCGTGCTCGCGCTGCTGCAGCGCTTCTACGACACGCAGGACGGCGCGGTGATGGTCGACGGCCAGGACGTCAAGACGATCACGCAGGACAGCCTGCGCCAGGCGATCGCGCTCGTGCCGCAGGACATCTCGCTGCTGCACCGGACCATCTACGACAACATCGCGTACGGCCGCCCCGACGCGACCCGCGAGCAGGTGCTCGCAGCCGCGCGCGACGCACGCTGCGCGGAGTTCATCGAGGCGATGCCGGAAGGCTATGACACGATCGTCGGCGACCGCGGCGTGAAGCTGTCGGGCGGCCAGCGCCAGCGCATCGCGATCGCGCGCGCGATCCTGAAGGACGCGCCGATCCTGCTGCTCGACGAAGCGACGTCGGCGCTCGACAGCGCATCGGAAGAAGCGATCCAGAGCGCGCTCGACCGCCTGATGGTCGGCCGCACGGTGATCGCGATCGCACACCGGCTGTCGACGCTGCGCAACTTCGACCGGATCATCGTGATGAGCAACGGCAAGGTGATCGACGATGGCAGCCCCGACGTGCTGCGCAGCCGCCCCGGGCTGTATCGCGACCTGCTCGCGAAGCAGCACGGCCGGCTGCACGCGCCCGACGGCGCCGCGCCGACCACCGGCGAACGCGTCGCGTGACGCCGCGGCATCGCGCCGCCCGCCGATAGACGATAAAAAGGCCGCCGTGCTCGTAGCACGGCGGCCTTTTTTCAGCGCGGCGCGCGACCGGCGCTCGATGTGCAACCGCCCAAGGCTACGCGCGCTGCAAATCGCGCAGGAAGTTGTCGCGCCACACCGACACGTTGTTCTCGCGCAGCTGCGCGATCATGTCCGCATAACGCGCGCGCCGCTCGGCGAGCGGCATCGTCAGCGCCTGCGACAACGCGTCGGCCATGCCGTCGATGTCGATCGGATTGACGATCAGCGCACCGGTCAGCTCGCGCGCCGCGCCTGCGAAACGCGACAGCACCAGCACGCCCGGATCGTCCGGATTCTGCGCGGACACGTATTCCTTCGCGACGAGGTTCATCCCGTCGCGCAGCGGCGTCACGAAGCCCACGCGAGCGAGGCGATACAGCGCGGCCAGCACCTGCCGGTCGTACTGGCGATGAATGTACAGAATTGGCGCCCAGTCGAGCTCCGCGTAGCGCCCGTTGATGCGCCCCGATTCCGCTTCGAGCTGCAGCCGGATGTCCTGATACGCGCGCAGGTCGGCGCGCGTCGACGGCGCGATCTGCAGGAACGACACGCGATTGCGGATCGACGCCTGGTGCTCCAACAGCTTCTCGAACGCGCGGAACCGCTCGACGAGGCCCTTCGAATAATCGAGCCGGTCGACGCTCATGATCAGCTGGCGCCCGCGCAGCGACGTGGCCATGCGCGCGGCCTTGCCGTGCTCGCCCGCCTGCGCGAGCGACGCGATCTCGTCCGGATACACGCCGATCGGATAAGCCGCCGCGCGCAGCATGCTGCCGAACGCGCTCACGCGTACCGTGCGGCCGTCGCGCGTCACTTCGCCGCCGGCTTCGAACTCGACGTAATCGCAGAACGCGCGCAGGTCGGGCTCGGTCTGGAAGCCGAGCAGATCGAACGCGCACAGCGACTCGACCAGCTCGCGATGCGGCGGCACGTTCACGAGCACCTGCGCGGCGGGAAACGGGATGTGCAGGAAGAAGCCGATCCGGTTCTTCACGCCCGACGCGCGCAGCGCGCGCGCGAACGGGATCAGGTGATAGTCGTGGACCCAGATCACGTCGTCGTCCTGCAGCAGCGGCACGAGCTGCTGCGCGAGCCACACGTTCACGCGGCCGTAGCCTTCGAACTCGTGACGGTCGTACTGGATCAGGTCCGCGCGGTAGTGGAACGCCGGCCACAGCGTCGCGTTCGAGAAGCCGCGGTAGTACTGGTCGTAATCGCGGCGCGACAGCCCGACGGTCGCGAACGTCACGGGGCCGCGCTCCTCGATGCGGATCTGCGGCGCACCGGACGCGACCACTTCGCCGCTCCAGCCGAACCACATGCCGCCCGTCTCCTTCAGCGCGTCGTACACGCCGATCGCGAGACCGCCCGCCGCCGGCTCGCCTTCCGAAATCGGTGCGACGCGGTTTGAAACGATGATCAGTCGGCTCATGCGCCCGGCAGCTCCAGATCGAGCCAGCGGGCGATCTGCGCGTGCAGCGCGGCGACCGAATCGAGCCGCATGCGCGCCGACGTCTCGCCGGCGCCGACCTTGATCGACAGGCCGCCACGCGCGTTCACCACCGCGAAGCCCTTCTCGTCGGTCAGATCGTCGCCCGCGAACAGCGGCACGCGACCCGCGAACGGCGGCTCGTCGAGGAACGCGGCCAGCGCGCGCCCCTTGTCGACGCCCTTCGGCTTGATTTCGAACACCATCTTGCCGGGCTGCAGTACGTACGCGTCCGCATATTCGGCGACGAGGCGCTCGGCCGCTTCGCGCGCGACCGGCTCACGGTCGGCCGCGTTGCGGTAGTGCAGCGCGACGGCCGCGCCCTTGATCTCCAGCAGCATGCCCGGATGACGGTCGACCACGGCCGCCAGCTCGCGCTCGATGCGCAGCAGGCGTTCGTCGTTGAAGCCGATGCGCTGCGTGTCGCCGTTCGAATCGCGACGCTCGGCACCGTGCAGGCCGGCGATCGGTAGATCCGGCATGCTCAGGAACGTGTCGAGATTGTCGATGCCGCGCCCCGACACCACCGCGACCGCGCCATGCGAGCGCTGCCTGAGCGTATCGAGCAGCGTCAGCAGCGACGGCGGCACGTGAATGCTGTCGGGCGTGGGGGCGAGCTCGACGAGCGTGCCGTCGAAGTCGAAAAAGAACGCGGTATCGGTCAGGGACAGGGAAGCCGGAACGGATTGCATCGATTCGAGAGTCCGAGCGGCGGCCGGCAAACGCCGGGCCGCCGCGACGAGAATGGAATTGTGCGCATCTTACCGCGCCTGCGTACCGAGATGGGCGAAACCGGCCGCCGCGCGCCGCCCGCGCCGCCGCTGCGACATATTGCCCCGCCCCGCGCGACCGCAGGGATTTCGAAAGCGCGCAGGCGCGGGAATTGCGTTACAGTCGGCAACCGCCGGTCGCGCGCCCCAGTGCGGCGCGACCGGCGTCATTCCGTCCGATTCGAGTCCCAGGATGTCGCTTGCCCGTCCCGCGCCGCGCCGGCGCCGCTCCAGCTTCAACCGTTTCGCGCGCATGGCCGCGGCGATGGCCGTTGCCGTCGCGCTCGCCGCGTGCACGCGCGACGAGCCGGGCTGGCACCTGACCAACGTCACCGGCCATCTGCCCGACCTGTCGTTCACGCTGACCGGCGGCGACGGCCGGCCCGTCGACGCGAGCGCGTTCCGCGGCCGCGTCGCGCTCGTCTACTTCGGCTACACGCACTGTCCGGACGTCTGTCCCGAGACGATGGCGCGGCTGATGGAAGTGCTCGCGAAGCTCGGCCCGCGCGCGAACGACGTGCGCATCCTGTTCGTGTCGGTCGATCCCGCGCGCGACACGCCGCAGGCGCTGCAGTCGTACGTCGCCGCGTTCGACGCCGCGCACGCGCGCGGCCTGACCGGCAGCGACGGCCAGATCGAATCGCTCGCGAAGCGCTACCGCGTCGCGTACCAGATGGAACAACGCGATCCGTCGGGCGGCTACGAGGTCACGCACAGCTCGGCCGTCTACATCTTCGACGCCCACGGCCGCGCGCGCCTGCTCGCGACCGACGGCGACTCGCCGGACGCCATCGCCGCCGACGTGCGGCGGATCATCGACACTGCCCCCACCACGTGAACCAGACATGAAGCCGAAAACGATCCTCAAGACGTTCGCCGCCCTCGCCGCGCTGTGCGCCGGCGCACACGCCTATGCGGCCGGCGCGATCACCGCGCAGAACGCATGGGTACGCTGGCTGCCGAACCAGCTGCCCGCCGGCGGCTACGTGACGCTCGTGAACACCGGCGACAAGCCGGTCGATCTCGTCGACGTCGACAGCCCCGACTACGGGATGGCGATGCTGCACCAGACGGTGTCGAACGGCTCGACGCAGAAGATGGAAATGGTCGACAAGCTGACGATCCCCGCGCGCGGCAAGGTCGACATCGCACCGGGCGGCTACCACTTCATGCTCGAGGAGCCGAAGCACGCGATCAAGCCGGGCGACACGGTGCGCCTGCGCCTGAAATTCTCCGACGGCGAAACCGTCGACGCGCCGTTTGCGGTGAAGTCGCCGGCCCAGGCGAAGTGATGCGCGTGCGATGAACGTCCTGTACTGGCTCGATCCGTGGGAACCGTCGCCGACCGTGGTGATCGCGGTGCTGACGGCCGCCGTGCTGTTCGCGCGCGGCGTGAAGAAGGCGAAGGTGTCGCCGCTGCGACAGTTCTCGTTCTGGCTCGGGCTGACGGCGCTCTACATCGCACTGCATACGCGGCTCGACTATTTCTTCGAGCACGAGTTCTTCATGCACCGCGCGCAGCATCTGGTGCTGCATCACCTCGGGCCGTTCTTCATCGCGCTCGCCTATCCGGGCGCGGCGATCCGCGCCGGCATTCCGTTTCGCTGGCGGCAACGCTTCGTGCGCCCCGCGCTCGCATGGGCGCCCGTGCGCGCGGCGCTCGACCTGGTGTTCCATCCGGTCGTGGCCGTCGTGCTGTTCGTCGGGCTGATCTATTTCTGGCTGCTGTCGCCGATCCACTTCGTCGCGATGCTCGACTGGCGTCTGTATCGCGTGATGAACTGGAGCATGGTGATCGACGGGCTGCTGTTCTGGTGGCTCGTCGTCGATCCGCGTCCCGCGCCGCCCGCGCGGCTGTCGCCGGGCCGCCGGATTCTGATCGTCGTCGCCGCCATCCCGCCGCAGATCGCGCTCGGCGCGCTGATCTTCTTCACGCCGCACGAGCTGTATCCGATCTACTCGATCTGCGGGCGCGCCTTCACGTGGCTCAGCCCGTTGCGCGACCAGCAGATCGGCGGCCTGCTGCTGTGGATTCCCGGCTCGATGATGAGCGTGATCGGCGCGCTGATCGCGCTGCGGCACTGGATGCGGCTGTCCGCACGCGGCCGGCTGATCGACGAGCGCGCCGCTGCGCGCAGCGCCGCGCGGCCGGCGGCCACGCGCAACGCCCACTGATCCCGGCACGCCGCGCCGCGCGTCAGCCGCGCGCGCGGGTCATCCACACGTGCGGGATGCCGTCTTCGTCGTGCACGTCGGAGCTCGGCTCAAAGCCGAACGCACCGTAAAAGCGCTGCAGGTGCGCCTGCGCATGCAGGCTCATCTGCGTATCGGGCCACTGCGCGGCGATGTGTTCGAGCGCGCGGGCGAGCAGCGTATTGCCGAGGCCGGCCCCGCGGAACGCGGCGGTCGTCAGTACGCGGCCGATGCGCACGTCGGCACGCTGCGCATCGGGCAGCAGCACGCGCAGATAGCCGGCGACGCGGCCCGCCGCGTCGTACGCGGCCAGGTGCCACGCGGCCTGATCGGCATCGTCGATGTCGCGGTACACGCAGTTCTGCTCGACGACGAACACGGCGCTGCGCGCTTCGAGGATCGAATAGACCTCGCGTGCGCTCAGGGCGTCGAAGGATTTCCAGCGCCAGTCCAGGTCGGCGGCACGCGGGGAGATGGCGGATGCGGAAGCGTTCATGGGCGGTCCTCGGTGCTGTTTCGGGCGCGCCGGTGGGCGCGCGGCAACCGACGATTATGCCGCGAAGCGCGGCCGCTGCGCCCGCGCCGCCGCGCACATGCAGAAAGCCCCGCATTGCGCGGGGCCGTACGTCATGCGGGCATCCGTCCGAAGCGGCCGCTGTTGAAATCGTCGATCGCGGCGCGGATTTCCTCTTGCGAGTTCATCACGAACGGGCCATAGCCGACCACCGGCTCGTCGATCGGCTCGCCGCTGAGGATCAGCAGCTTGACGTCGCCGTTCGCCTCGATGTCGACGTCGCTGCCTTCGCGGCCCAATTGCACGAACTGCGCTTCGCGGGCGACCGTCTCGCCGTTCACGAGCACCGTGCCGCTCAGCACGACCACGGCGAGCGTGCGGCCTTCGGCGATCGGGAACCGCGCATGACCGCCTGCGGCGAGCCGCACGTCCCACACGTCGATCGGCGTGTGCGTGCGGGCCGGGCCGCGCCGCCCGTCGAGCTCGCCGGCGATGATCCGCGCGCGACCCGCCCCGTCCGGCAACTCGACGACCGGGATGTCCGCGTTCAGCAGCGTTTGATAGCCGGGCTCGCCCATCTTGTCGGCGGCGGGCAGGTTCACCCACAGCTGCACCATCTCGAGCGGGCCGCCGCGCTTCGTGAACGCTTCCGAGTGGAATTCCTCGTGCAGGATCCCGCTCGCGGCCGTCATCCATTGCACGTCGCCGGGGCCGATCACGCCGCCCGCGCCGGTCGAGTCGCGGTGCGCGACTTCGCCGTCGTAGACGATCGTCACCGTTTCGAAGCCGCGGTGCGGATGCTGGCCGACCCCGCGCGGCGCCGACGCCGGCTCGAAATTCGCGGGGCCCGCATAGTCGAGCAGCAGGAACGGGCTCAGATGGGCGCCGTGCGACTGATAGCTGAACATCGAACGCACCGGGAAACCGTCGCCGACCCAATGGCCGCGCGGCGCGCTGTAGACACCACGGATCTTCTTCATTTGCCTTCTCCGAATTGCGGCGAAACACGTGTTTCGCATCCTGACAATCAATATAGAGATGGAACGATCGATTCGGTAGACTCGCAAAATCGCACTCAGCGTTCCATTTGATGAACGATCAACAGCGAGATCTCAACGATCTCTATTACTTCGTGCAGGTGGTCGAGCACGGCGGCTTCGCGCCGGCCGGGCGCGCGCTGAACATGCCGAAGTCGAAGCTGAGCCGGCGCGTCGCGTTGCTCGAGGCGCGCCTCGGGATGCGGCTGATTCAGCGCTCGACGCGCCGCTTCACCGTCACCGACGTCGGCCAGACGTACTACGCGCATTGCCGCGCGATGCTCGTCGAGGCCGACGCCGCCGACGAGGCGATCGCATTGCTGCACGAGGAGCCGCGCGGCATCGTGCGGGTCAGCTGCCCGGTCGCGCTGCTCGACTCGCTGGCGGGCGCGATGATCGCCGTGTTCATGGTCGCGTGCCCGCACGTCGAGATTCATCTCGAAGCGACGAACCGGCGCGTCGACGTGGTCGGAGAAGGGATCGACGTCGCGATTCGCGTGCGTCCGCCGCCGCTCGAGGACAGCGATCTCGCGCTGCGCGTGCTGGCCGAGCGCGGGCAATGCCTGGTCGCGAGCCCCGCGTTGTTGCGCGAACACGGCGCGCCGGCCGTTCCGGCCGACCTGACCCGCATGCCGAGCCTCGACCACGGCCTGCCGCAGGCCGCGCACGTGTGGCGGCTGCGCGGCCCGGACCAGGCGCATGCGGAGATCCACCATCAGCCGCGGCTCGTGACGGGCGGCATGCTGGCGTTGCGGGCCGCGGCGGTCGCGGGCGTCGGCGTCGTGCAGTTGCCGACGATGATGGTGCGCGACGAACTCGCGCGCGGCGAACTGGTGAACGTGCTGCCCGACTGGGCGCCGCGCCGCGAGATCGTGCACGCGGTGTTCGCGTCGCGGCGCGGGCTGCTGCCGGGCGTGCGCGCGCTGCTCGACTTCCTGGCTGCGCGGTTCGCGGAGCTAGAACCCGATTGATCGGGGTTGCCGGTGCACGCGCCGGTTCGACGCGATGGCCGGGAGCGACAGTGACGGCGGCGAATCACGCGCTGCAAATGCGCGGCGCGTGCCGTAGACTGCGGGGCCGGCATCGCGCATCGCGCGTCCCCCTTACTCTTTTCTCTGCACTTCAGCCATGTTCACGCTGTCCACCGACCCTCACGCCTCCAAGGCCGAACTGTATGCGACGCTCGCCGAGCAGGCCCGCTCGCTCGTCGAATCGGAGCCGGACCTGATCGCAAACGCCGCGAATTTCTCCGCGCTCGTCTATCACTCGCTCGATCGTCTGAACTGGGCCGGCTTCTATTTCTTCGACGGGACGGAGCTGGTGGTCGGCCCGTTCCAGGGCAAGCCGGCCTGCGTGCGCATCGCGCTCGGCAAGGGCGTGTGCGGCACGGCGGCGCAGACGCGCCAAACGCAGGTCGTGCGCGACGTGCATGCGTTCCCCGGCCATATCGCGTGCGATGCCGCGTCGGAGTCGGAAATCGTCGTGCCGCTGGTAGCGGCAGACGGCACGCTGATCGGCGTGTGGGACGTCGACAGCCCGGTCGCCGCACGTTTCGACGACGAGGACCGCAGCGGGATGGAGGCGCTGTGCCGCGTGTTCGTCGAACACGCGTGGCAAAAGGCGCGCGAGCGAGCAGCGTGATGCTGCGGGTAGCAACCACGCCGGTGGCGTGAGGAGCGCAAGCGTCAGCCTAGGCGCAAGCGCTAGGCGCAAGCCCAAATGAAACGAGCCCCGGACCGGGGCTCGTCGTCGTTGGCGGCGTGCGCGTCAGGCCGCCTGCGTGCCGGTCAGCGCGGCGAACGCGTGCGGCTTCACGTCGTCGGTCAGCACGTCGACGCCCTGCTCCGTCACCACGACCATGTGCTCCCACTGCGCGGACAGCGAATGGTCCTTCGTGACGACCGTCCAGCCGTCGGCCAGCACGCGCGTGTCGCGCTTGCCCGCGTTGAGCATCGGCTCGATCGTGAAGATCATCCCGGGGCGCAGCGGCACGCCGGTGCCGGGGCGGCCGTAGTGCAGCACCTGCGGCTCGTCGTGATACACGTCGCCGATTCCGTGCCCGCAGTATTCGCGCACAACGCTGAAGCCTTCGCGATGCGCGACCTGCTGGATCGCATAGCCGACGTCGCCGAGCGTCGCGCCCGGACGCACCGCGCGAATGCCCGCGTGCATCGCCTCGTAGGTGGCCGCCACCAGACGCCGCGCGAGTTCGCCGGGCTCGCCGACGAAGTACATGCGGCTCGTGTCGCCGAACCAGCCGTCCTTGATCACCGCGATGTCGAGGTTCACGATGTCGCCGTCGCGCATCGGCCGCGACGACGGGATGCCGTGACAGACCACGTGGTTGACCGACGTGCACAGCGTTTTCGGATAGCCGTGATAGCCGATGTTGGCTGGAATCGCGTGCAGTTCGTCGATGATGTATTCGCGGCAGCGCGCGTCGAGCTCGTCGGTCGTGACGCCCGGCTTCACGTAGTCGGTGATCATCGTCAGCACTTGCGACGCGAGCTTCGCGGCTTCGCGCGACTTCGCGATGTCGGCGGCGCCGCGGATGGGAATGTCGCGCTTCGCCATTACGCCACCTGCTCGATGTCGCGAGCGGCCGGCTGCGCCGTACCGGCGTCGCCGCCGCGCGCCTCGGATTCGATCAGCATCCGGCAGATATCGCCATAGGACAGCGACGGATTGAGTTCCGCGAGCATGCCCACGCGCAGCCAGTGCTCGGCCTGCGCGTTGATCGACCGGCTCAGCGCGGTGCTGGTCGAGCGCAGCCGTTCGTGCATGTGCTCGGAAATCTTGATGATGCCCATATGGCTCCAATTAAACGAAATGTAGTCGTTTCGTATATTACGCTGGCGCTGCGCGCGGAGCAAGTATTCGGGCGGACTGCGAATCGGGAGTCTGGCAGCCCGTGATTTCGTTGACACCATATTCCAGCTTGATGGAGAATCCGTCCATCATGCAAGAAGCGACTACCCTTCCCGCGCCTGATGCAGGCATCAACGAGCGGATCGCCCGCCGCGTGCGAGACTTGCGCACGTTACGAGGCTACACGCTCGATACGCTTGCCGCGCGCTCCGGCGTGAGCCGTTCGATGATCTCGCTCATCGAGCGCGCGTCGGCCAGCCCGACGGCCGTCGTCCTCGACAAGCTCGCGGCCGGGTTGGGCGTGTCGCTGGCGGCGCTGTTCGGCGGCGAGCGCGACGACGCGCCCGCGCAGCCGCTGGTCAAGCGCGCACAGCAAGCGGAATGGCGCGATCCGGCGTCCGGTTATCTGCGGCGCAATCTGTCGCCGCCCGGCTGGCCGTCGCCGCTCCAGCTCGTCGAAGTCGATTTCCCGCCCGGCGCGCGCGTCGCGTACGACACGGGCGGCCGCGACAGCGCGCTGCATCAGCAGGTATGGGTGCTCGACGGACGCGTCGACGTCACGTTGGGCGACGCGCTCCACGAGCTTCACGAAGGCGACTGTCTCGCGATGCGCGTCGATCAGCCGCTGATTTTCAGCAACCCGACGGCGCAAGGCGCGCGCTATGTCGTCGCGATCTGCGATGCCACCGCCGCGGTCGGCATGCGCGGCGCGGCATCCGTTCAAAGCCGGAGCCGACCGGTGCAGGAGTCCACATGAATTCGCCGAACACGCACGACGACGTGCGCCTGATCGATTGCAACGAGGCCGAGCATGCGGCGGCCATCCTCGAGATCCTGAACGACGCGATCGTCAATTCGACCGCGCTGTACGACTATCGGCCGCGGCCGCCGGAGGCGATGGTCACGTGGTTCGCAACGAAGCGCGCGGGCGGTTTTCCGGTGGTCGGCGCGGTCGACGGTTCCGGCACGCTGCTCGGCTTCGCGAGCTGGGGCACGTTCCGCGCGTTTCCGGCGTTCAAGTACACGGTCGAACACAGTGTGTACGTGCATCGCGATCATCGCGGGCGCGGGCTCGGCGAGTTGCTGCTGCGCGAGTTGATCAAGCGTGCGCGCGATGCCGAGGTACACGTGCTGGTCGGCTGCATCGATGCAACCAACGCGGGCAGCGTCGCGCTGCATACGCGTGTCGGCTTCGTGCATTCGGGGACGATCGCCGAAGCGGGATTCAAGTTCGGGCGCTGGCTCGACGCGGCGTTTTATCAACTGAAGCTGGACACGCCGATGCAGCCGGTGGATGGGTGAGCGAGGACGCGGATGGTCGCTGAAGATAACGCCGCGCGAGCGCCGGAAAAAGAAAAAGCCCTGATTTCTCAGGGCTTTTTCTCTTCCTACTTGGAGGCGCGAGCCGGAGTCGAACCGGCCTAAACGGCTTTGCAGGCCGTCGCACCCCTATTAAAATCAATGAGTTTGCAAGATTGACCATTCACATCAACCGCTGGACGGCTCACATTCGGTGCGGGGAGCGCTCGGCTATGGGCCACGCGGACAGGAGCGTATTGCGGGAGCAAACACTCACGGGCCCGTACAGCTCCAACTGATCGAATGGTCGCCTAGCAAAGATTTGACAGCAAAGCACCCTTGCTGTATAACGTCATGGCAGTCAGTACTGACTGATTTCGATGCCGGTTAACTCCGGTGTCACATGCTGCGAAAGCAGACCACAGCCACCGCTAGGTGGCTGTTTTCATTTCGGGGGTAGTAAGTGCACTTTTGCTACATTGACGAGTCGGGCGACTCGCAAGCGATCCTCAACGCGACCGACAACAAGCAACCGATGCTCGTGATCGCGGGGTTATTCATTGATGCCAGTGCGATCAGTGGTCTGACCAAAGACTTCATCGATCTAAAACGTCGGTATTACCCCTCCCTGTTTGCGTCGGTAAACCATGAGCTTGACGTGCTGCTCGTCGAGATAAAGGGGTCGGACCTCCGCACTGACATCAGAAAGAGCAACTCGATTACAAGTGCGATCGTCCAACACCATTTCCATTTCTTGGATGACGTCTTTGCGCTTTGCAAGAAATACGACGTGAAGATTGTTGGGCGCGTCTGGGCCAAGGCTTTCGGGCAAGCCATTAACGACGAATCCGTTTACACAATCACTGCGCAGAACATTGCGAAGCGCTTTGAAAAATATCTATTAGCGAAGGATTCTCGTGGCGCAATAATTGCAGACTTTCGAGATCCCACCCGGAACCGATACGTTGCACATTCGGTATTCACGCAGAAACACAAGCAAGGGAACGGTGGCGACGCATTTCCATCTATCGAGGAAACGGCCACATTTGGGGTGAGCAACAATCACGCGTGCTTACAAATTACTGACTTGATGTGCTCTGCAATCATTGCACCGATGGCCGGCCGTGCGATACTTACCGGAGTCATAAGCAATGCTCACACTCACGCGAACTACGAATGGATTAGGGATCGATACAAAAAACGCCTTCGCGCAATGCAGTTTCATTGCAAATATGGAAATACTCGTTACTGGGGCCTAACAGCGCATAACCCTCACGGTCAAATTACTACGATATTCTGACCGTAGCCCCGACCAGCAGTACACCCAGTAGTTCAGGGGACGGAATGATAAGCGCAAGGCCTATCCAGCAAGGTTCCAACCCGTTGCTGTAGCAAATTTGTAGCACGTGAAAAAGCCCGCTCGCAGCGGGCTTTCTTCTGCGCTCCGATCCTTCCACTGGTTGCTAAGCAGCTCGCAGCACCCGATGATGCAGCAATACCTGCGCCTTATCTGACAGGGCCCGCACAAAACTACGCTGAAACCTACGCCCGCACTTTTGTGGACGGCCCGTCACGACCCTTTCCGGTCATTGCCCCTCGCGGAAAGCGCCCGCTCGGAGTTCTGGCGCCGTATCCCGTGCGCCATGGCCACTTCCTCTAAAATCCCCGCTTTGCCAACCAAATGGGGGGACTCCATGACGAGCCTACTGCCAGACGGATTTCTGTCGCCCAACATAGATGCTTGGCGGCTGGAGGTTCGCGAAGATGCAATGGACTGGTTCGCTCTTGCTGAGGACATCAATCGTGCTTCAGTAGCCATATTAGCCACCTTGGCTCCCTCACGGGACTCAGATCGTGAACTGGGGGCGGCCGCTATGTTTGCTCGAGCCTTACAGTCTTTCGAAGCAGTGATTTTGCTGACGGAACGCGGCATGCTGGCGGACGCCGGTGCGCTTGCTCGCAACGTTGTAGAGAGCGCAATTTACCTTGGCGGCCTAGCCATAATCGCAGATTTTCCTCGGAGATTGGCGGCATCAAACAATGCGCACTTTGCAGCTATGGCAACAGCTCTGGCAACTCACCTTGAGGATGACATGGGAGACGCGAAGGCAGCTGCAGATATGCGCACGCTGTTGGATGACTTCAAGGCCAAAGGCCATGTACTAAGGGATATCAAACTGCTGCACTTGGCGAAAGAAGTTGGCCTCGACCCGTTATACCAGGTGGTGTATAGAAAGCTGTCAGGTGATTCGGCTCATGCCTCTTTAGAGTCTATGAAACGACATTTTGTGCGGAATGCATCGGGTCGCATCGAAAAGTTGAAGTTCTCACCGCAACGAGATGGTTTGGAGTCCATCTTATCTGCTGCTATTGCTGCTTTCCTCGGGGCTATGGAAGTGCTCCACGTCGTCTTCCCACAAGACAACATCAGGGAGGCCGTCAATGTCCACAACGTTCGACATCACGCTCTCTCGCTTCCCAGGGCGAATGACGAATCCTTCTAGCCGTGAATTTCCGTTCCCGGCCGGATAACAAACTGCGAGCCACCCCTTCCCCGAGGTTTCAGCGAGCTTTTCGCTATCTCATGCGGCTCTGCACGAGCACGCTACTTTGGTTCCGCAGCCATCTCGTCCGCCGGATAGAGCTGCAACATCGCTCGCGCTGCCTCAACGTTCGGCGTCGTCAACCATTCCTCCCAGTCGTCCGCCCGGAGGATGACGACCGACCGTTTCTCGTCATCCGGTTTATGCATCCGCGACATAACGGGATGGTCGTCCGCGTTCACCGTGATCATCGTCATCGCATGGCGCGGCCTACCCTCTAGATCTTTCAGGGTGCGCCAAATACCGGCAACGCACATCGTTGGGCGGTCGATTACGCCGATCCGCTGCCACACGCACGGACCGAGGATCCATTTCCCGCTGGCATCCCGCCGAGCATCCGGATAGGACGGCTCGATCACGTATCGGGCTGGAATTAGGCACCGGCCACCGGATCGCCACGTCGGCCCATAGAGCGGCGACTTCCCCAAGTTGTCGTCACGAACGTTCATCGTGCTGCGCATGATGGGCGGCTTGCGCCCCTGCTCCTTCGCCCGCTCGACGTTCGCCTTCTGAAGCGCACGCGGCCAAAACCCGAAGCCGGCGATCAACGGCCTAAATTGCCCGTCGATGCTGGCGACTATCGGCGCGTCATAGTCCTGGTAAATCTCTGGCTTCCACGGCGTCCAGCGATACAGGTCGGTGAAGTTGTCGATTCGCAGTTCGCTTAGGCCGGGATCCTCGCCAGGGGCAATGTAGTTCGTGCACATCGACGTCCCCAATTTTCGCTCTTGACTGAACCATCTTACCCCGCGCTACACTGTGTTTTTATACAGTATTTCTGCCGTGATCAAACCTCAGTGGGCGTACATTTGGGAGTATCGGTTCTCTACGGAAACCGAGTGGAAGCGCACGCCTAGCGAACTGACAGAGCATGAGGCGGAATTGTGGATCGAGGCTGTCTATGATCCGCTTGAAGTGCCGTCGATGAGGCCGGTCGAACGCACGAGGATCGATCGCAACCGAGTGCCGCTTCGGGATCCGAGGGTGAGGATCAAGCCGAAGATGCCTGAATTCGATGCGCCGACCGACGCGGAATTGAGGTCTATGTGGCGCGAGCACACCGACCTGCAGGTACGCTGGCTCATCCTCGAAATCCTGGCGCTTCGGAAGTCGATCGACCGTATTCAGGCGTGGTTCGACTATGTCGACAAGCATGTTCCCGACCGGGGGGCGCTGGGGGGTGGACAAGGGGAATTTCAGCGCCTGCGTCATCTGTTGCGCGCCGAGAGGGGGCGTGCCGGGATGCCTTGATTTAGCCGCTACGCTGCTCGACCGAGCATAGTCGACCGCCCGCGTGGTGACTTGCAGCGGACCGCCCTCCCGGAAGTGGTAAATTCATACGAAAACCACACCTACGAGAGAACATATGGCCCGAGCCATGATCTGCGTCGGCGACACAACGACGCACGGCGGCCGCGTGCTGGAGGGCAGCGCAACCGCAACCATTGACGGGAAACCCATCGCCGGCGTTGGCCACAAGGTACTTTGCCCGCAGTGCAAAGGCATCTTCCCGATCCTGCCGGCGACCGGGCGTCGTTATCCGCACCAAATTGCCGGCCGCGAAACGGCCATCGAGGGTATGAAGACCGCGTGTGGCGCGACGCTGATTGCGTCGCAGTCTTCTGCGACGCTCGACGACGTCGGGGCCGGCGAAGCAACGACCGGCGGTGCAGCGCCAGCCGCGGCTACAGCGTTGGCCCCTTCGTCGACGCTGTGTCTCGAATGTCTGAAGTCAGCCGCCGAGAACGCGGCGACGATGATCGCGCGCGGATAAGCCCATGACCGACGTTTCGATCGAAGGGTTCTTCTTCAAACGCCAACAGCAGCTCACGATGCAGGCGCATCTGTACGCGCTGGTCGACGGTCTTTTGTTCACAGACACACCAGGTGGATCCGCTCCTGAGCGATCGCAAGCGGCCGTCGCCTTGTTCGATGGCACGCCGGACGCATCGCTCGCCGACGCGGGGCCGTGGCTGTTCGATTGGGAGCGGGCGTCCGGAAGCATTCGACGCGTACTGTCCGCGATGGCCGGCGGCTCGGCCGGTGTGTCATGGCTCATCAGCGCCTATCCGATCGAATCGCTCGCGGACGAATTGCGTCAACGTCTCGACGTGCGCCTACCGGACGGACGCACAGCCCTCCTCCGCTTCTACGATGCCCGCATCATGGCCGATGTCGCATCGCTGATGGAGTTGACGCAACGCATGCGGTTCTTCGTCCCGACTTTCGACTGGCTGGTCGAGGTGAATGGAAAACTAAAGGGAGTGCATCCGCATGCTTGAGTTGACAAGCCAACAGCTCGCGGGCCTTGCCGAGATCGACGCGCGCGGATACGTCGAGCGTGTCAGGCAGGACCTCGTCAAGGCAGATCCGATGCTTGCCGACGACGCCACGTTGTCGAAGCGTCTCTGGAACGCATACGTCGCAGCCCGGCAGTTCGGCATCCAGTCCGACGGAAACGTCGAAGCGTTTCTTCGCATCGAAGCCTACGCACCCAGCTTCTATACGAAGCCGGCGACACGTACATGGCTCACGCGTCCAGGACGATCGCCGGACGAACGCTTCCACGACTATTTACGCGTCATGAAATGGCGCATCGAACATCCGGAATACGACAGGAGATCAACAGATGGCGGGGCTCGCAGTACCAGTGATCGAGGCAGCAGCGGCGGAACTTGGACCAGTATTGGTGCGAGCTGGCGTCGCCTTGTTGGGCGGAGTGGGACTAGCGGGAACGGCGAGCCTGTCTAGCGACACGACAAAGGACGAGAGTAAAGCCAAGACCGACACTAAGGCGGTCCCACGCACCGGGGAAAAATGCAAAAAATGCCCGCCTGAAGAGACTGGAGTCGCGGAAAACAAAAGGCGCGGCATGTCGCCGCGTTCTCGCAAATATCAAGGTCGGATAACCGGGCGACCGTACAGCATCGAAGGAGAATGGAACGAAGAGTGGGTTTGGCTCGGCACCGAGTTTGACGGCTTCGTGCCGGCAGAATGCCTGCTTCAAGAAGCGAAAGCGCACTATGCTCAGTTCCTTCAACGAAACGACGAAGGCGAGATGAAGGCGCAACCGTGGTTTGAAGGATACGAATCTCTGTTCCGCCAACTGAACACTCAGGCGAAGAAGGTGAATTTGAACCCACCGGCCCGCTTGAAGTGGTACTTCGAAGAAGCCGAATTGCGCGAGTACATGCTCCCAGCCTTGATCGAGAATAAAGTAGCATCCGTCTGGCAACCTTAACCTGCGACGATCATGGATATCAGACTGAAATTCAAGGACGACTCACTTGAACCGACCAACTTCTCTGAGGTCTTGTCACGCATCCAAGTCGTCACACACGCACTCGCTGAGATCGAGCCGACGATCAATCAATGGTATGCACGCGGACAGAGCCGAGAGGAAGCACTGTTGTATAAGGCGTTCGACGATGGCGCACCGTCGACCGCCATTCTCGCCGTACTGAAACACAAGTTTGGCGATCATCCGGATGCAACGTACGTGAGCCTTTGGGACGGTAACGAGGATATCAACGAAGGCACAACCATTTCGTGCCATCTCAACGAACCGGGCGACCTCAACACGTTCGAACTTTCTCTGTCGAACAAGACGATTCTCAACAATCTGGATTCAGTGTTGAAAATCGTTCGTGCCGCGACGACCGCATTCAAACCCGCATACGCGGCTGTCGGCCCGAGAAGCTACGCGGCACGACAGGTGTTCGACGACAAGCCCGGCGTGGGCTGGATGATCTACCTTCCCACCGTGATTACGCAGCAGCAGGTTCCGGAGGCACGCGAAGTCGTGGCCACACCGGAGTCCGGAAAGAACCAAACCGGCACCATCATCGTCAGCACCACCGACGCACCGTTCTCGATGAAGAACCCCGAGCACATTGAAGCTGCTAATAGGATCGAGATCCGACTCGTGGATCAAGATCTCCTGCCCGCTTTCGACGATCTGTAAGCGCGATGCCGGCGCGATACCATGCGCCGGCATCGTCGGTTAGAACAGCCCTGCGGGCTGCGCTGCGTCGTCCCAACTGAAGATAATCAGTTCGTTGCGCTCGACGCCCCTCCCACCGCCGACCGTGTATTGAATCGGCACGGTTTCGATGTGAAAGCCGTCGAACACTCGCCGAATATCGGGATGGTCATTAAGGCTCACGATCGCGCGCCCTTTGATCAACCGCAGGCGTCGCGCCATATTCTCGTACTCGCTGAACGGAAACGCCACGCCATACCCTTCCGTCTCGTAATACGGCGGATCGAGGTAGAACAGCGTATGCGGACGGTCGTATCGATCAATGCACGCTGCCCAATCCAACCGCTCGACGAACGTGTTCGCGAGCCGCAGATGCGCCGCTGATAGCTCCTCCTCGATGCGCAGCAGGTTCAGACCGGGCGGCGTAGTTGTCGCCGTGCCGAATGTCTGACCTTCGAGCTTTGCCCCAAAGCAACTTTTCTGCAGGTAATAAAACCGCGCAGCACGCTGGATATCGGTGAGGGTTTCCGGGACCGTCAGCTTCAGCCACTCGAATACCTGCCGGCTCGTCAGCGCCCATTTGAACTGACGCACGAACTCCTCCAGATGATGCTGCACGACGCGATACAGATTGATCAACTCCCCGTTCACGTCGTTGATAACTTCGACCTTGGCCGGCGGCCGCAGAAAGTACAGCGCGGCCCCGCCCGCGAACACTTCGACATAGCAATCGTGCGCCGGAAAACGCGGGATGATGTGATCTGCGAGACGGCGCTTGCCGCCGATCCAAGGAATGATGGGGTTTGCCATTGTGAAAGCCGTTTTTAAACTTGGTGTAGAATCCGGCCCGCCTACGTAGGTAAGCAGGGCCTTGGCTGATTCACTGGCACGGACAGTGGAAAGGCGACCGGGCGAATGCTCCAACATTCACCCGGCCGCCCTGTTTCTTCAGTGCATCGCGGCCGTCACGGCGTCCGATGCTCGGTCGGAACCGACGCGACCATCTTCGGATCGATCGGCCCGCCCGTGACCGTGATGTCCGGCGACACGGCGAACTGCGTGATGCGATCGGCCTGCTTGTCCGCTCGCGACGACGAGCCAAAGAAGTATTCCTTCGAACCGATCACCTGTTGGGCGCAAAGTAATAATGAGCCACTTCGCGCGAAGTAAATCTAAGCCACCTTTCAGTACAGTCAGCCTTTTGCGCGCAAAGGCTGGCGATGCTCCAGAAGGAACAGTGGATGCAAATCCATGT
>NZ_PQMX01000038.1:0-66645 GCF_004368385.1 Burkholderia sp. B10
GGTCAGGCCGGCACCGGAGCCGGTGCAGGCGCCGGCCGCTCGTCGGGCGCGACCGGCTCGGGCGGCGGCGGTGCGGGCGGCACGGGCAGCGCGGGCTCCAGCGGGTATTGACGCGCTCATTTGACGACCACGGTGTCGCGTCGGCGCAGCCGGCGCGGCGCGATGGCGGGGCCGGCCGCGCAGCCGGCGCGCCGCCGCCACGCAGGAGGACATCATGCACTCGAATCATTGGAGCTCGTTCGACCCCAACGACCTCGACGCGGACGACATCGATACCGACGATCTCGACACGACGGTGCATCTCGACGTTGAAACCGGCAGGATCATGTTCCATGCGGCCTGGGCGTCGGCGCCCAACGCGTCGCCGATTGCCGCGCGGCACTCGGTCATGCTCGCGCTCGACTGCGACACGATGGAGCGCTACGCGAACCTCGACGAAGCTGCGCGCTTGCGCGTTCACGCGATGCTGCACGACAGCGTGCAGGCGACGCTCGAGACGTTGCCCGACACCGGCGACGAGATGACGCTGACGGTCGAGCTCACCGACGCGATGCTCGACGTGGCGCGCCATTTGCAGTAACCCGGTAACGCGATACTCGCGACACGTGCGACACGCGCGACACCTGGCCGGCCTCGCATGTCGATGCGTCGCCGGCCGGCCGCAGCGCGCGTTACACCGCGTTGCAATGTTTGCAGAGCACGCGCAGCGGCACCGCGATCAGCGTCGCTTGGGCGAGCGACCGGCATGACGATTGCTGCGCAAGCTGCACGGCACGATGGGTGCCGCAACGCGGTAACACGACAGGGAGCGATCCATGAGCAACAAGCTGGACCAATGCAAGGTGGCGATCCTTGCCGTCGATGGCTTCGAGGAAGCCGAACTGGTCGAACCGCTGCGCGCGCTGAAGGCCGAAGGCGCGCAGGTCGACGTGATCTCGCAGCAAGCCGGCGAGATCCAGGGCTTCCGGCACGTCGACAAGGGCGATCGCGTGAAGGTCGATCGCACGTTCGACGACGTGCGCGAAGGCGATTACGACGCGGTGGTGCTGCCGGGCGGCGTCGTGAACGGCGACGCGATCCGCATGCTGTCGGCCGCGCGCGAATTCGTGACCGCGGCCGTCGGCGGCGGCAAGCCGATCGCGGCGATCTGCCACGGCGGCTGGCTGCTGGTGTCGTCCGGGCTCGTCAACGGCCGCACGATGACGAGCTGGCCGAGCCTGCAGGACGACATCCGCAACGCGGGCGGCAAGTGGGTCGATCAGGAAGTCGTGCGTGACGGCAATCTGATCACGAGCCGCAAGCCCGACGACCTGCCCGCGTTCAACGGCGCGCTGGTGCAGTGCCTCGCCGCGCGGGGAGCCTGAGCGATGGCTTCCTCCGAGCGCCGCGTGACGCTGACCGATGCGCCGCCTGAATTCGACGGCGCGGCGCTGCATTTGCGCTTCGTGATCGACGTCGACGGCAAGCCGCAGACGGCAGCGATCACCGTGGAAGCGCTGGAAGATCATTTCGGCGCACGCTCCGCGCTGGAAGCCGACTTGCGCGACGCGTTCGAGCGTGGCCGTGCGCGGATCCAGGCGGCCTGCGCCGAGCTGCTGGCGAGCGGCGAAGGCGTCGTCGAGCTGCACAGCGGCTATTTCCGCGTGCGCGAGACGGTCGTGGGCGAGGCCGCGCGCGCGGGCCTCGAGCGCGCGCGTCGGTCGTGAGCCACGCGCTGCACCGCGCGGCGACGGCCGGCGTGGCGGTGAAACCGTCGGCCGTTGTCACGCGGCATTACATGGCGTTGAAAACTTTGCACCGGGGCGCGCGCCGCCCGTAGCGACAGACCACGCCGCACGCGCGCTGTGCGCCGATCTCGCGCTTCATCGCGGTTGGCACGATCCCTGCATGTCCCTGTAGCTGCGGCGCGCGCCTGCGCGCCCGCGCCGACGCCACGAGGCGCGCGCCGCACCGTATGAAGCCGTCCACGGGGGAAATCAAACATGCTGACCGCACACGAATTCGCTGCACTGTTCCTGGTGCATCGCGCACCGGAACAGATCCAGCTCGACCGCGACGACGTCGTCGCGTTGATGGAACGGGAACTGATCGAGTTGCAGCCCGACGGGTCGGGCGCACACCGTCCTGCCTTGACCGCCGGCGGCTTGACGATGGTCCGGAGCGTGCAGCGGCACGACGACCGGCGGGTCGACGGCTTCGAGCTGTAACCCGCGCGCCGCGCGCCGCCGGCCCGCGCCTCAACGCGCGATCGCCACGGAATCGTTGACCTTCACGACCGGCGGTTCGCCGTCGAACGGCGGCGCGTGCACGAAGCGGTCGATCACGCCCGGCTCGAACACCAGGCAGCAGGTCGAGCCGCCGAACTGGAAATATCCGATCTCCTCGCCCTTGTCGACGCGCTGCCCCGGCACCACCTCGATCACGCACGACGACACGTCGCCCATCCCGATGAACACCGCCGCGACGGTGCCAATGCCCGGATCATCGCTGTCGATCGCGACGATCGCGCGCGCGGCCACGGCCGTCATATAGCCCTGCGAGTCGTTGAGCCCGGCCGGATCGGGGCCTTCCGCTTCGGCGACGGAGTAATACGCGCCTTCCACGCGGTACGCGTGCGTGACGGTGCCGCGCACCGGCGCATGCCAGCGGTGATAGTTGTACGCGGCCAGATAGGCCTGATAGATCTCGCCGCCGACGAAGCGCTCGGCCAGCGGCTGCCACGCCGGCGTGAAGATGTCGCGCAACGAATACGGTTGCCCCTTGATCCAGAACGTGTCGCGAATCTTCACGTTCGACGCGGTGTGGTACGGCGTGGATTCGCAGGGGCTCACGATCACGTGTGAATTGCCGGGCGCTGCGACCGGCCGCATCCCGGCGCGAAAACGCCGCGTAAAGAAGTCGTTCCACGAATCGAAGCCCCAGTGCGGCTGATCTTCGCGGTACTCGAACTGCGACAGACCGAGGCGCTTGTGCGCGGCCTCGCAGAACCAGCCGTTCGGCGCGGACGTGTCGAGATGCGCGCGCGAATGTGGGCCGCCGAGGAAGTCGCACCACACGTTCAGCACCTGCTTTAACTGCGCGTTGACCGCCGCGTCGCGAAACACCGCATGGCCCGACGGCATGCACATCGGCCAGTCGAGGAACGCGTTCACCGGACACACGATCAGGCTCGTTTCGCTGAATGGCGGCGCGTACGTCATCAGATGGTCGAGCACCGTCATCAGCTCGCCGATCGACGCGTAGCCGAGCCGGCGGCCCGCGGCGCGCGCCTCGTCGATCGCGCGCGTGAGGCCCATGCGCAGCACCGCGTTATCGTCGAACAATTGCGCGAGCGCCTGCACGGCCGGCGTACGCAGCCGTTCGCCGGCCTGCGCGCGCGCGTCGCTCGCGAGCTTTTCGCGGTACGCCGCCATCTGCGCTTCCTCTCCGGCCATCCAGGCGCCGAGCCGGCGTCGCGTCGAGGGTGGCGTGCTGCGGTTTGTCGGCATGGTTACCTCCGTAACGAGTTGCGATGGGTTGCGATAAGGCGCTCATAGCAAGCCGCTTGCCCGGCCATCGGCACCGGAATTGCTGCTCCAGATGGCAGCGTTTCCTTCACCGACCCAAGGAGGGCACCCATGACTTCAACTTCCGACATGCAACGGACCGAGGATCGAACCGCGAGCGGCGAACACTTTCCCGGCGGGCAACGTACGGTCGCACCGACCCGCACGCGAGCGCGGCTGCGTGCGGCGACGTCGCGCGACGCGGCGCCGCGCAACGAGCGCCCGGACGGCCAAGGGCCAGTCGCCACGAGCGGCGGTCACGAGACTGGCGAGCCGCTGTGGGAGGACGATCGCCCCGCGATGCCGCCGGAGGAATGGTCGTAACGGGCGCGGACCGTGGCGCAGCGGGCGGCGGGCCGCGGCCATGGGCGCAGCCCGGCCAGCGGGCATTTTCGAGTGACGCAGCGCTGATTCGGCAATAACCCGCCTGTCCCGGCCGAAAATTTCACTGAAGTTTTTGCGCCGCGCACCGATATATCAGGGCGGAGACAAAATTCCTGCCATGACGGGACTGGCCCCATATTCGAACAGCCGGGACTGAGAGCCGGTTGCGTGTAGTGCTGCGCTTCTTGCCGTCTTATTGCCCTTCGATGAAGTTCGTCCTGTTATCTCGTGCTCCCGCTGCGGTCCGGCGTTGGTGGCAACGTCACGTCGTCGACGGCGCCCGTCTTCCCGTCACGCTCGGGCTCGCCTTCGTGGGGCTCGCGATGTTCGCGTCGGGGCTCGGCTACATCACGATCAGCCACAACCGGCTGAACGCGCAGCGCGTGCATGCGCTGCACGCGCGCAACGACATCGACGCGCTGCAGGCGCTCTATCTGCGCGCCAACGCCGACTTCCTGCAGGGCTTCGGCAGCACGCGCGCGGCGTCGTTCGCGTGGCCGGTCGAACGCGTCGGTGCGGCCGTGGCCGGCTTCCGGCGCCTCGAGCAGAGCTATGCCGGCGAGCGCGGCGGCATCGAGACCATCCACGCGCTGCGTCAGGAAACCGCGCGATGGGCGTGGCTGCTCGCCGAAATCACGGTCAACGCGCAGGTCGCAGGCGGTCGCGCGTCGGTCGACAGCGCCGGCTTGCTGGAGGCCAACCGCCTGCTCGCGCAGATCATCGGCCAGCTCACGGCGCTGCGCGAAGGGCAAACCCGGATCCTGCGCGCGATGTCCGACCGCGCGAGCCGCAACGAGGCGATCGAGGGCAGCGTGCTGGCGCTGTCGTCGCTGCTCACCTGTGCGCTGCTCAGCTACGCGTTCGTCGCGCGCTACCGCGCGCGGCTCGAACGGCAGCGCGGGCGTCTGGTCGCCGCCGAGAACGAGCGGCGCTTTCGCCAGTATTTCGAGCACCACCCGCTGCCGATGCTGATTTTCGACGTCGAGACGCTGGCCATCATGGCCGCGAACGTCGCCGCGGCGGCCCAGTATGGCTATCCGGTGGGCGAGCTGTGCCGGCGCGACATGGCGTCGCTGTACGCGCAGGCCGACATGCCGGCGTTCCTGCGCGATCTGCAGCATCTGCGCACGTCCGGTACGGGCAGCGGCTCGGCCGGCATTTGCCGGCACCGACGCAGCGATGGCCGCGCGATGTACGTCGATCTGTCGTATCACTTCCTGACGTACACGAAGCGCGATGCCTGCTTCATCACCGCGATCGACGTGACCGAGCGCAAGAACGCCGAGCTGGCGCTGCGGCTGCGCAGCCGCGCGCTCGATGCGATCGGCAACGGCGTGCTGATCACGCGCGTCGAAGCCGGCGGCGAGATCGTCGAATATGCGAATCCCGCGTTCGAGACCATCACCGGCTACACCAGCGCGCAGGTCGTCGGCCGCGACCACGCGGGCCTCGCGCGTGCCGGGCAGCAGGGGCTGCTGTTCGAGCAGATGGCCCAGGCGCTGGCCGCCGGCAGCGCCGGCGCGCGGCTGCTGCGCAGCCGCCGGGCCGACGGCTCGGCGTTCTGGGGGCAGCTGTACGTCGCGCCGGTGCGCGACGATCTGACGTATCACATCTGCGTGATCAGCGACCTGACCGAGCTGATCGATTCGCGCGATCAGCTGGTGAGGCAGGCGCGACGCGATGCGCTGACCGGTTTGCCGAACCGTGCGACGCTGCGCGAGCTGATTGAGCAGGCGGTGGCGGAGCAGCGCGCGTTCGCGCTGCTGTTCATGGACGTGGACCGGCTCAAGGACATCAACGACAGCCTCGGCCACGGCGCGGGCGACCGACTGCTGCGCGAGGTCGCGCAACGGCTGTCCGGTTGCGTCGGCGAGGACGGCACGGTGACGCGCTACGGCGGCGACGAGTTCGTCGCGATGCTCGGCCGCCCGGACGACGGCGACCGGCTGGCCGCCCTGCTGCGGCGCATCGCCCGTGCGTTGGAGCGTCCGGTGCAGATCGGCGACGCCCAGTCGCGCGTGCAACTGAGCATCGGCGTCGCGTGCTACCCGGCAGACGGGCTCGACGCGGAGACGCTTCTGAAGCACGCCGATCTGGCGATGTATCAGGCGAAGGCGCGCGGCCGCAATACTGTCGAGCTGTTCAAGCCGTCGTTCGCGGAAGCGGCGGAGCGGCGTATTGCGCTGTCGCACCGCTTGCGCGCCGCGCTGGAGCACGATGGCTTCGAGCTTGCGTATCAGCCCCAGATCGACGTGCGCACGAGCCGCGTGAGCGGCGTCGAGGCGCTGTTGCGCTGGCACGACGCGGAGATGGGCACCGTGAGCCCGGCCATCTTCATCCCGCTTGCCGAAGACATCGGGCTGATCGGCCAGCTGGGCGAGTGGGTGCTGCGCAGCGCATGCGGACAGGCGAAGCGCTGGGCGGACACGTTGCCGGCGTTGCGCGTGTCGGTGAACGTGTCGCCGCGGCAGCTGGCGAGCGGCGACTTCTGCAGCGTGGTGCGGCGCGTGCTGGATGCGTCCGGGCTGCCGGCTCATCAGCTCGAGCTCGAAATCACCGAGAGCGCGCTGGTCGCGCCCGGGGCGCTGCCCGCGCTGCGCGCGCTGAACGAAACCGGCGTGCTGATCGCGATCGACGATTTCGGTACCGGCTATTCGAGCCTGTCGTACCTGCGCACCTTCCACGCCGACCGCTTGAAGATCGACATGTCGTTCGTGCGCGGCATCGGCACCCACTGCGCCGACGAGGCGATCATCCGCGCCATCCTCGCGCTCGCCCGCAGCCTGCATTTCGAAGTGGTGGCCGAAGGCGTCGAACGTCCGGACCAGCTGTCGTTCCTGGTCGCCGAGGGCTGCCCGATCGTGCAGGGCTATCACTTTTGTCGCGCGGTGCCGGCGGCCGAGATTCCGGCGTACGTGCGGAGCTTCTCGATGGCGTCGACTGCGTGACAGTGAGGCCGCGCGGTGCGTGCAAATCGCGCGGCCGTCGCGTTATCGGCCGGCGATGTCGATGCGACGAACCTCGCCGAGCACGAACAGATAGGACGCGACGCCAAGCGCGGCGACCGCCGCCACGTAGACGAGCGCGAGATTGAACCCGCCCGTCGACTTGACGATGAAGCCGACCACGATCGTCGCGAGCGTGCCGCCCACGCTCGCGACGAAGTACAGCATGCCACCCAGCACATCCACCATGCCGTTTGGCGCGATGTCGGAAAGCGGCGCGCTCGTGGCGATAGACGCCATTGCTTGAGCGAAGAACGCGATCGACCAGCCCGCGACCGCGATCCCTTACACGATGCGCGGGCCGATCCGGTCGAGTAGCGCGCCGGCGAGCGACAGCTACGCGGTATAGGCTCAGCCGAACAACGAAAATACGATGCCCATCTCCGCGGTGCTCAGCCCCAGTTCCTTGTGAATCGCAGTACCGGCGAGCGCGAGGTTCGCACGGTCGAGGTAATTCACGCATGTCACAAGCGTGGCGAGACTGAGCGTTAGCCATCGCGATCTTGTCCCTTGACCGGTTTACCGACGTGCGATTGTCTGGGTGTTCACGGGTTGTCTCCGAGTGGTTTCGATTATTGAGCCGCATTCCGTCGCGGCCCGAGGGTGCCGTGCGTGCAGCGGCACCGTGCTTAAGGCGGTATCGGCGGGTCAGTAATGGTGGATATGCATGCCGCCGTCGATTTCAATCGCCGTACTCGACGACGACACGAAGATCACGCTGCGGGTGCCTTCCGCCGATCAAGGCTTCCTGCACATTCCGGTGACTTCCGTAAGTGCACAATAGATCGATGATTTTAAAGAATTTTGTGGTTGACGGCGCGCTTACGGGGCGCGCTTACGACTTCTGCCACGGCTCCCCACAATCTCCCCATGAAACATGGGGGGCGAGCTGGGCCTTGTGGGTAGGAAAGGAGGGCAATACGACGGAGCGACAATTGCATCGACTCTGCGCGCTCATGGGTATTTCGCTTCAAGCTTGACGGTCGCGTGCGCGAAATGGGTTTTGGACGCTGTCGCGAGTCTCACGTGGGAAAGCACGGAAACTGGCCATCGGATATCGCACGATGGTCGGTAACCAGATCAATCCGGTCCTCGCCCGGTGCGAAGCGCAGCGTCGGCGACAGCTTGATATCTCGGTCGAGCCGAATGTGACCGTCCGTGAGGCGGCTGGGGCATCCATCCGCGCACGTGAACCGGAATGGCGAAACCGCAAGCATGTCCGGCAACGGGGCAATACGGGCAATACACTGGGGACCTGCGCCTATCCCGTTATCGGCGATGTGTGCGTGCGCGACATGGACACCGCGATGATCGTGCGTATTCTCCAGCCGATCTGGACCAAGAGGCAGAGACAGCACGCCGGGTGCGCGGTCGCATCAAGGCGATCCTCGGCGGGGAAGCCGTGATGGGGAAGCGCACCGGCGGCAACCCTGCTCGGTACGTCGACCATCTCCAACTGTTGTTGCCGCGCTCGAAGAAACGCTCGCAGACGAAACAGCATCCTGCGCTGCCTTCGAAGACCTGCCGACGTTCGTCCGTGAATTGGAACTCCGTTCCGGGCGCTCGATCGCACGGAGAGCGATCGGCGCGCTTCGCGTGCCGCTTTGTGAGCGAGCCGTCTAAGTCATGCATGCTGCGCGACCCACGGTCAAATATGGGTTTCTTTTCCCCGGTTGCGCGGAAGGGCGCCCACTGTCGAACATGGCAATGATGGCCCTATTGACACGCATTCGTATTCACGGGTCGCCGAATGCGCCGACTATCCGGACGCTTGGGCAGAGGAAGTCTTGGCGTGCATCATTACTTCTCAGACGATAGCGGCTTATCGGCGTCGCGATCAACTCAAACGACGGCGACTCATGATGGAAGACTCGGCCCTATTGTTCACGCGGGCACACGCTGAGGCGTCAATGGAGCCGATCATGCCGCAAACGGTTGTTGCCTAAATGGACACTGCTTCTGTTCTGGAAACGGTGCGGTGGCCCGGGCGGGTTCGCACTTGGCCGGTACCGCGAGTGCGGGGCAGTGCCGTCGGTATGTCGTTTGATCGTGATGCACTACGGTCCGGATTTATCGACACCTTGCTGTATCGCTGCTATGTGTGAAATAAAGTCGCCACGGAGACGAACAGCATGGAGTCCAAAGGACCGCGGGAATTATTCAACCGCAGTCCGCTAAGAGGGATCTGAATCAGTTGGGCCGACACTGCTTGATACAGATTCAACTAGGCCTGAAGCATGGAGCCGCGGGTTCGCAGGGTGTCCGTCGGGCGATCGATCGCGACGCTGCTGCGATCATTCGGCGATCAAGAAACGATCGCGTCTCTTGCCCTTGATCCATGACGGTTCACGGCCACGCCCGCTCCACGTCTTGCCCGTTTTGGGATCCTGATACTTCGGCGTTGCGGGTTGGCTGCCATTCGCGATACGTACGCGCTTACGGCCGAAGATCTGGTCTGGCGTGAGTCCGTACTCCTGAACCCGCGCGCGAACCTCGTCAAGCACGGTCGCTAGTTCGGCCTGCCGAGCTTTTTCTGCTTGCACGAGCAGTGCTTCAGCCTTGGCTTTCAATTCTTGATAGGTGGCCATTCTTCACTCCACGTGGTTAAACGAAACAGTAGTATTGAAACGGTTGCTTCGAGGAGTTCAATTCGGCGCGTTGCGTCGAGTCTGCGACATGCTATTGTCGGCTGCACAGTCGAAACGATTGGACGATTTTCTCATCGTTTGGACCGAGAGTCGATCATTTTTCGCTTCCGAGTCCGCGGACCTGGTGGAGCAATCGAAGCCGTCCATTGAGTGATTTCCGTTGGGTACGCAAATTGCCAAAGATCATCAACGGCTCGTTGGGCGGCCGCCGGCCCGGCGTCGATGCGGGGTCAACCGTTGTAATTCGCCAGAGCGGGTGGGGGGCTGTCTTCATCGGATTGCGTTGAAGGCGCAATGAGGATACCTATTTTGCATTAACCGGTCGTGCACAAAGCGTGGAGCGTCAGACAGGCCGCGTTATTTTCTGGGTTCATATGTGCGGGATATGCGCCATTGATGGACCTACTCTGCCTCAATGTTGTAATTCGACGTTTCGTCTGCCCAGATAGCTCAAATTTGGCAGACGCGATGCTTGCTGGTTGTCGTCCCCCCAATGTTTACAGTTGACACTGCAGCGCGAAGGAACGAAAAAGACGCATCGATTTGCGCCGGCGCGATGGGTCCGGTCAGTTCGGTGCATCAGCGGTCCCATTTCTCGCGGTGTGTGGAGTACATATCGCCACGTTGGAGGCGAGGCCTGCTATGGAGCAACGCGATAATGTTTGGCGATCAAGCGATACAGACGCAGGCTTGGTACCAGCCTGCGACTGCGAGGCGTTGCAGATCCGCTTGCGGCACGCCGAAACACAGATTCGTCGTCTCACAAGATGCGTGCAACTGAAAGACGAGAAGCTCCGAGAGCTTGGCAAGGTCCTGGCGAACTCGGCGACCGCGCACTATTGCGTCGAAGAGCGATTGCAGCGTGAACTCGACGCGCTACGTATTGATATGCCGGCCGAGGTGTTAAGCGAGCGCCACGGTCCGATTCATGGCGCGTCAAGGGGAGGTGGTGTGATCGTTCGGTTACCGTACCTAACCACGATCCTGTCAGTGTTATTTGATGCGATGCATGTGTTCTGGGGCGACTGCGATGACGGCCGCCTGCCAAAATCCTCGACTGTCGCCCATGCAATTGACGAACGTCTCGGACTGCGCGCACAGGCAAGCGGCGAAGGTTCGCGCACCGGTCAGGCCTACGCTTCCGCCATCCGGCCGGATTGGGTAAAGGACGCGGATAACCGGCATCACCGCCCGCGATCCACATCCTGATGGTGGTCTTGGACGTCTTGCGCACCAAGTCGGGCGAAGCGCGACGGCTCCCGACCGGTACGGGATCTATTGCATCTCTGCCGTGTTATGGGGGGCGCGTGGCGCGCTCCTCAGCGAGCCAGGAACGTTCGAAGTGAGGGACCGATACCACGTGATTGATGATCGGAGACTGTCGAGGTCAGTTCCAAGGTTGGCGAACGCGACGGCCGTGAGAGCAATGGAGCAGGCCACGAACGGAGAGGTAGCGGTCTGCGGATGAGATCCCTCATACTGAAGATCGAGGCCAAAGCGGCGATACAGTCGTGCGATTGCCTGGGTGGCCACACCAATGATGCGGGTCGCCCCGAGCAACGCCGCGACGGCCATAACGTAGGGAAACAGTTGCATGCCCGAACCGGCGAACCGCGATAGCTCCCATACGGTCGGTGACGAGGGAAAATCGAGTTCCGACGAACGAGGCAGTAGTTCTCGGAGCAGATATGGGGCGGTAGTTGGCATCAGTCGTGCGCAACCACATACCGGTCCGTTGGAAGTGCGTTCAACAACCTGAATGGTGTTTTCGCCATCGAAGTGATCCCATTCCATGGTTTCATTTTCCTTAACATCGGGTAGGGACCAGCCGAGGCGGCGCACGAACACGTCGTACCGGAACGCACCGAGTTCATCACGAAGTTCGAGCGGCAAGTCGCACAACCTACTCGCGATAATGAGTGGCATTTGCGTTCTCCATCGTTTATTGATGGGCGCCACCGTATCAAGTCGAAACAACAAAATGAACTAGTCAGGTAGGGAGGGGCGGGAATGAATATTTGCGGTGCATTGTCGGTGGGAGGTTAAGGATCTCTGGGTGGTCCGAAATTATTCAGTATGTGGGATTCAAGAGGTGTCGAGACATGATTAACTCATGCCGGTGGCTGGCTTGCACAAGGATGGCTTCGACTGAAAATAAGAGCGCTAATCAAGTAGGCCATAATTGGAGGCAATCACAGCCGCCGCTATCCTGCTATTTACGTTCAGAACCCTCATTGCTTCAGTAATGTGATATTCGACCGTATGGCGAGATATCTTGAGAATCATGCAGATATCCGACGATGTCTTCCCTTGCGCAACCCATGAAAGACATTGGCGTTGACGCGGGGAAAGCTGAATGAATTCATTCGGATGAGGAGGGGCGAGTCGATCCAGCTCCAAACGAAATAGATTGCTGATTACGCTCGCGAGCTGCCGCTTCGTCTCTGTATTGATACGGGATGACGGACCCGACAGGTTGATGAGCAAAATACTGCCTCCAATCTCACGAATTGGAATGCTAAGCCCATTTTTGAGTCCGGCGTCGCATGCTTCTGCAAGCACATGTCGCTCATTTTGGCTCAAATCGGTAATATCTGCCCAGCGATAAGGTCCGGATGACGTAAAAGCCGCTCGATGTACCGGATCGACGGCGCCATAGTTGTGCTGTAGGTAGTGCTGAACCCAGTTATTAGGATAATGCGTACAAATTGCCTCCATTGAGATGCTGGGTCTTGAGCGGTAGCACGTCAGGGCGATCCGCGTGACGGCGTAACATGGAAATCCCAATGGAAGTACCGCATCTCCAAGTGAGTCTGAAAGCGAAGAAATATCCTTTGCATCGGTAAAGAGCGACAGGATTTTCACCATTCGAGTCGCTAATGTGGCATTCCATGGTGATGGCTTGAGCACTTGTCTGCTCGTTCGATCCCGAAATCGCGTTCTCATGACTTTTGCCTCGCTTGGTGCCTAGTGGTATTCAGGAGAAATGCTGGGGCACGGCGCCAGCGATGTGGCAGCGACTCGGACGAACATTGCGGGCGTGGCTAGCGTGGAGTCTAATAGTTTGAACCGGAACGTCACCTGTTATATTGTAATAATATAATACTTGATTGTGTTTTTAAGTGTAACTGCTGGAATGGGAGCGAGATTGCCGCGTATTTAGTGATCGTGTCCCTGCACCAGCGGTGAAATTGCCTCGATTCAACCATCCTATTAGCGAACGAAGAGCGCCGCCGCAGAAAATCCTCCCACTCCGCGGGCGCATAGCAGGAAAGGCTTACCGGGAACCAGGTCACCGCAGTCGGCGAGATTGATGAATGGATCGCAGACCGTCACATGCGCGATGCGGACAAAGTTATCAGCAAACAGGTGTCGTGCGGGAAGGCCGAGCGATGCGACCGTTCGGCGCCAGGTGGGTAGATCAAGATGGCACGGCAAGATTCGCTGAATCTCGGCGAGGGGCACATTCGCCTCGGCGCTCGCTTGCATCGCGAGTCGACGCGCCGCAAAGAAGTACTGCGCCGCGAAACGCGATTCATCTTGTTCCAGTGTGCCGCGCCAGCCTTCTCCGCTCGCGTGAAACGCCAGCGAAACCAAGCGATTGATCGAGGCGTCGCGTTCGACCAGCACGGCACACGCGCCGTCGCTGAGCAATCCGGCCCCGGCTATTGACCGTTCGCTTGCAAGGGGCATGACGTCTGCCCCGACCAGCAGGCCGCGATTGATCGCTGGACGGGCCGCAAACATCGCGCGAATGATCCGCAGCGCCCCCAGTGATGAGGCGCAATGCTGTTGCGCAAACGAGAATGCCTCTGCCCGCTCGAAGCCAAAGTGTTCGCATAGCAGACGTGGCAAGGATAGTGGCGGAGGGGCGACGCTGCCCTGAAGTGTATGAACATAGACGAGAAAGTCGATCGTGTCCGGCCCAAGCCGGGTCGCACAAACGAGGGACTGGATGGCGTTTGCGGCGAGCGAAAGTGCAGTCTGTCCCCGAGCGTTATAGAACAGTCGCACCCCGGCTTTTTCGAGGCGTTTGACGGTCTCGACGGACTGCTTGGTTCGTTGGGCCCAGCCGCGGACGTCCTCGGCCGGCTCGGGCAGATAGTAAGCGGTATGGACGATCCCGATAGAAGCGCTCATGGAGGATTGCGATATAAGAGCGGCCTGCCATACGATTCGAACAGTGTGCAACCGACGAAACCGCCCAGGCCGATGCCCCACGTCAGGATTCGTTCGCGCACTGGCAGGTCGTGAGATTCCAGGGCATCGGCGAGCTGCACGATAGGTTCGGCTGCGCCTAGATGGGCGCGGCAGCGCTCGGGAAATTCAACGACACGGCGACTGAGATGTCGGCAAACAGCTTCTTCAAGTTGCGGATCGATTCCCGCTCCCACGACGGTACCGAGGTCGTTCGGTTGAAGCGCGTGTCGGAGCAGCATCGCGTCGATCGTCAATCGCAGCGCCGGAACCCAATCTGTCGGGATATCTTGGCTTGACAGCGGGGTGTGTGTTCGGAACCTGTCGAGGCGGCTGGCGCATGCGTCGATCACAAGCAGTCCGTAAGATGCGGGTCCGGCGCGCTCCACCAAGATGGCACCGGCTGCGTCGCCCTGCACGATTCCCTGATCCGTCCATCGTGAGAATGGTGGGCACCACTTTTCTGCAGCGACGATCAAGATAGTGTGGATTTCGGGCTCTGCAATCAGCAGATTATCCGCCAACTGGAGTGCTGTGAACGTGGAAGCCCCCTGCTGTTGCGAGACCGAGAATGGAAAGCATGGAGTGCCGACTACCGTACGCAGGCGTCCAGCGGTCGTTGTGGACATGTGCTCGTTGAGGCTACTGTGGCAGAACATTGCAATATCGATCGGCGCTGCATTGGCTGGCCGCGCGGCACATATTGTCTGCGCCACTTTGGCGGCGAGCCCGGATAGATCGGTATCGCCCTCAACAGGGACACAACGAAATTCGTCTGGCGCTGCGCCGATTGCAGCGCTTCCGGCCGAAGCCGCCTTCTTCGTGGAGTAGCGGACGTAGTCCGCTTGCCACGACGCGACCCACGCGTGCCAACCGGAGCGCATCGGAGCACCGAGCGTCGGCTCGATTCCGGGCTCACGATGTACAGCGACTGTACGCGGCACATAGCTGGCCAGTGCCGTGATCACGGCTGTATTCATGGTGCGCGTAGTAGTGGGAGGTTCTCGGGCAGCAGGTCGTAAAGGAGTCGCCCGACGCGCCTGCCATCGACGAGATGACAGGCGCGTTGCTGTCCGATCAGACGAAAACCCAGGCGCGCGAGCAGACGTTGCGACGGAACATTGCAGTCGACAGCCCATGCGGCGATGCACTGCAGCCGATCACGAACGAACGCTTCATGAAGGAGGGCTGTCGCTGCGTTGCAAGCCATATTGATGCAGGTTGGTCGCAACCGGTCGCGAAGGATCCAGAATGAGCCCGTCGCGAAGCGATGTGCGACATCACTGACGGCGACCACACCGCTCGGCACTGTATAGCCAGCCGAACCGAATACGCGTATTCGATGCTGTCTGCTATGGACCATCGCTTGTACCGCCAATGCGGGCAGGGTTTGGCGGCCAAGCCCGAAGTCGAACCACCGGCTAATAGTCGGCTGTGCGAGCCAGGCGACGATGTCGTCGATGTCATTCAGCCCTGGTTCGCGTAGCCAGACAGTGGAGGACGTTGCAGGCGATGCTGCGTTGTCCATCGAGGGCTGAGGGGTGCCATCCGTAGAGGCGCAGCCATTCATCTGTCGACCTCCTCTTTTGCCACCCGTGGCGGCGCGAGCCAGCCGAGCGCTGTGTCGATGTGCTGCAGTAGGAAGGCAAACCAGTGGCCCGTCTGGAAGCGGGCTGCGGGCGGGAGACCTTCAACATAACCATGGCCGCCGCAAAGCTGCACGAATTCGCGACTGACGTTGACCGACTCGGCCGCGACGTGTCGCAGCAGCTGACGGACCAGCGAGACCGGTGCCGACGGGCAAGCCGTACCTACTGCCTGCAGAAAGAGATGGGTACCAATGGTGGCGATCATCATGTCGGACAATCGCGTCGCGACGAGTTGATGGCTTGCCAACGGCTTTCGGAACGCTTGCCGAGTCGTCGCGTAATCGAACGCGAACCGGATACTATGTTGCATGGCACCCATCAAGAGCGCAGCGAGATAGAGGCCGATTTCCGTCATGTACGTCTGCGCGGGAGGAACGCTATCGCTGTCGGCCCGTGCAATCACGGCGAGCGGCGTTTCGGCCGCGACCTCATCTGAATGCAATTGCTCCAACACGAGCGCGCCGAGCGTGGCGATGCCTGTCGATCTTGAAGATCGCCGATCGCGTGGGCGCTCGGTGAGGACGAGGCGCTGCTGGTCATCTATGCGCATGGCAAGGCTCACCTCGCTGCCCAGTGGACCAAGTTGCCATATTGCCCCGCTGTCGATACCGGGCACGGACAGCGCGATCGCTGTTGTGCCGTCGAAGTACGCTTGAACAGGCCGAGCCAGAGCCGAACCGAGCGCGTTGTGCGTCCGGAGCACCATGAGCGCGGGCGCTGTCAGCGTTAGCTCCACCGCACGCTCAAGCGGCCCGGCGGCGAGCGCTTCGATAACCACTGCCAGACCGCGACGATCGATTCCCAATCCGCCGTGTTCTTCGGGTAAAACCATTGTTCCAAGATCAAGTGTTGCGGCTGCGAATCTGACGGTTTCTCGCCATGCTGCTGCACTGGGTGAACCCGCAAGCAAGGGCTCCAGTCGGTCGCGCGCGAAGCGTTGGCTCGCGATATAGAGGTTGCGTTGATCGTCGGTCAGTATCCACGGCGCTAGCGCCAGTCCCGGCGGGAAGGAATCAGGGGAGAACATCACCATCCTCCACAAAGAAAGAGCTTGATCAGACGAGCATCTCGATCGCATCAGGGTGGCCAAGAAAGTCCCTGGGGCTGGCCGAGCGTCCATACGCACCCGATTGGAAGACAACCACAAAGTCTCCGATCTGAGCTTCGGGAAGCAGCACGTCGTCGGCGATCCGGTCGAGCGGCGTGCACAGACATCCGACGATGTGGCAACGCTCCGTGGGGGCTTGAGTCTGGCGATTCCCGATCGTGACTGGAAAATTGCGGCGCAGAATCTGCCCGAAGTTCCCCGATGCCGCCAGATGGTGGTGCAGGCCGCCATCCGTGATCAGGAACGTTCTGTCTCGGGATATCTTGCGATCGATAATGCGGCACACATAGATGCCGGCTTCCCCGACCAAATATCGTCCAAATTCCAGGACCGTGCGTGTGCCCGGTAAACGACCGCGCAATACGCCGAGCCAATCGTGCATGGCGTCGGCGACCGCAGCGAGGTCCAGCGGTGTTTCCCCCGCGAAATAGGGGATACCGAAACCGCCTCCGAAGTTCACGTATTGCGGCGCGACTGGCAGGCCGCCGGCCAATCGCACGACGAGATCCGCGCTTTTCCGTTGCGCGTGGATGACGGTCGGGGCGTGCAGACACTGGGATCCCCAAAAAATGTGGAAACCGGCCAACGTCACGTCTCTAGCATCGAGCTCGCGCAGTAGCTCAGGCACCTGCTCCGCATCGAGCCCAAAAGGGCTGGCTCCGCCACCCATGCGCATGCCGCTGTGATCGACGTGAAAGTCCGGGTTGACTCGAATGGCGACCTTCGGCTGCACACCGAGCTCCCAGCCGAGTGCTGTGACGAGGCGCAGCTGGGTGACCGATTCGAGGTGAATGTTGACACCGCTTGCGACGGCGCGACGCAAGTCGTCGCGGCTCTTGCCTGGGCCGGCAAAGCCAATCAGTTCTGCGGGCATGCCCGCATTCAGCGCAACTGCCATCTCGTTGGCCGATGCGACGTCGAACCCGTCCATCTGAGGCGCGAGGTGATGGACGACCGCAGGCAATGGGTTGGCCTTGACCGAGTAATGCAGGTCGATACCGGTTGGCAGCGTCTCGCGCAACATGCATACACGCGCATCGAGCGTTGCCCGATCGTAGACGAAGAAGGGTGTGCGCCCGGCGCGATCGGCCAGGCGATTGATCGCGACGCCCCCGACGGTGAGGATGCCTTCACGCTCGCTAAACTGCGCGTTCATGATGGTCTCACTTCGTGGCCGGCGTCAGGAGCGGCGAAGGCAGCGCGCAATCCGGCTCGATCGAATTTCCCGTTGGGGTTGCGCGGAACGGTCTCACGGACCACGATGCGATGCGGCACCATGTAGCTCGGCAAATGCTCGACGCACCAGCCTTGAAGCACTTGAGCATCGAAGCCATTGGCGATCGGCACGACCACCAGGACGATCGCTTCGCCGAGTTCATCGTCAGCCACGCCGAAGGCAACCGCTTCTGTGACAAGGCCACTGCAATGAACGACTTCTTCGACCTCTTCAGGGCTGATGCGATAACCGGAGCTCTTGATCTGCGCGTCGTTGCGTGCGACGAAGTACAGGAATCCTTCTGGATCGCGCCGTACCAGATCGCCTGACCACACAGCGCGCTCTCGCGGCGCGCCGCCGGGCTTCGGCTCGGGCGAAGGTCGATAGCGCTGGGCCGTGCGCGTCGCGTCATTCCAATAACCGAGCGTGACGCAAGCTCCAACATGGACCAGTTCACCGGTTTCGTCAGCTCCACACGGCGAGCCATCATCGCGAACGACCAGAATTCGGGCGTTAGGTACGGCTTTCCCGATGGAGTCGGGGCGACGATCGACCTCTGAAGGGTCGAGAAACGTGGAGCGAAATGCCTCGGTCAGGCCATACATGAGATAGGGTTTGGCCTGCGGAAATAATGCCCGGAGTTGCTGCAAGACCGGCGCCGGCAGCTTGCCGCCGGTGTTGGCGAAGTAGCGCAGCGTCGAGCGTGCCGTTTCGGGCCAATTCGCACGGGCCAGTTGCATCCACAAGGGGGGGACGCCCGTGATCGCCGTAATGCGTTCGCTCGCGCAGGCATCAATGATGTCTCGCGGTACCAGATAGTTGATGAGCATGGCGGTGGCTCCCGCCGCCCAGGCCGATGTAAGCTGACTCAGGCCGGCATCGAAGCTGAGCGGCAGGGCAGCGAGGATTCGATCGGATGAGACGTAGTTCAGATAGTGAGCAACGCTCCAGGCACCTTCGAGCAGATTGCGGTGGCTCAGCATCACGCCTTTCGGCAATCCGGTCGAGCCTGATGTATAGAGGATGGCGGCCAGATCGGTGTCGACATTGGCCGACCCCGGCGATTGTGGTGGATTCTCACTATCGCGTTCCGAGCGATTTCCGTTTGCGGACTCGGGCCAGCTTTGGACGCGCGCTGTTGTTCGGAGTTGGCGGCTTGCGGAGCCGGCATCGTCCACGATGATGGTGTTGGAAACACTGGTAAGGCCGTGTTCGTCAAGGACCCGCGCGCGCAGCGCGCTGGTAATCAGGCAGTCGGCCCCGCAGTCGAGCAGGATGTGAGCGACCTGCTTGGGTTTGAGGAGCGGATTGATGGGAACGAACACGCATTGCGCGGCAGCGGCACCCAGTATCGACACGACGGTTTCGACACGTTTGTCCAAATAGATCGCAATGCGCGCGCCGGCCGTGAATCCAAGTGCGTCGAGTGCATTGCCCATGCCGCGCGCGCGGTGAATCAAGTTCTGATAGGTTACGCGGGCGGCGCCGCAGATGAGCGCTTCCGCGTCGGGCGTGCGGTTTGCTGCAGCTTGTACGAGGTCGAGGACGTTTCTCATGGCGGTATCCGGATCGAATGTCGAGCGTTGAAAGGAGGTCGTTCAGGCGATCAGTGACGGACCACCATGGCACCGAAGCAGCCAGCGAGGCCGCAGGAGAACAGCAGCGACCAGCCGCCCGGTTCCCGGGTCGAACATGTCTGGAAGTTAATGAAGGGATCCGCGCCAAAGACGTGACCGATTGGTGCGAAGTTCGCCGTGAAAAGTCGCTCGTGAGGAATGGCAAGCATTGTCATCAGTCTGAACCAGCCCGGCAGATTGGCGTGATGAGGCAGTACGTGTGTAATCTCGCGTGTCGTGATGCCTGCTTGTTGAATGGCGGCCCGCATGGTCGTGAATGCAGACCAGTAGTACCGATCGTCTGGAACCGGCTGCAGATCCTCGTCGGTGCCACGGTAAGATCGTCCGTCTGTATACATGTGCAGGCCCGCAATGGCGTTTCGATGACCGTCTCGTTCGAGCAATAGCGCACAGGCACCGTCGCTATGGAGCGCAAGATCCTGGATGGCTCGCAGTCGGTCGCAGTGGGAGCCGATCACATCGGCGCAGACCACAATTGCACGCCGGAATGCGGGCCGTCGCAAAGCGAGCGCCTGCAACACGCGGATCGCGGCTATGGGCGAGACGCAGTGCTGCTGCGTGACTGAAAATGCGAGCGCGCGGTTCAGATTCAGTTGGGACTGGATCTGTTGCGCAGTACTCGCGGGCGGTGCGATCACGCTGGTCTGAATTGTGTGCGTGTACACCAATGCATCGATCGTTTCAGGCGCTGTTCCGGTGTCGCGTAGCAGGGACAAGATAGCGTCAACGGCGAGCGCCACGGGTGATTCACCAGCCGCGTCGTGGAACTGCGTTACGCCGTTTTCGATCAGTGCGCGCGCGCGAGTCGACGGCTGACCACAGCGCTGCGCCCAGCGATGTGCGTCCACAGTTCGATCTGGCAGACTGAATGCGATGCCAGCGAGTGCAAGCGAGCTAGCCTGTTGCGACGCAATCATGATCGACCTCCACGAAATTCAAGGAGAGCGCAACCGGCCTGCCCTTGGAAGCCGGCGGACCAAGCAAGGGCATGTTGTCCCTCGTTAGGGTGGATCGACCGCAGTAGCGCGTCGAGCCGTGCCGGCGTGTCGGCGGCGCAAAATTGGCCGGGCGCGTCCATGCGTAGGTGGCAGGCACGTTCGTGCCGCAATCCACATCGCCTGTGGATTGCGCGAGCCACATGAGCGTCGATTGGCGCCGGAAGGATCCAGTCGACATTGGCAGGTTGCACACCTGCGCTTGCGCACGTCTCGCCGATGACCTCCGTGAGCGTCGATATGTAGACGGGTTCGCGTTCACTTGCGAGAGGTGGGATTCCGGGCGTCCGGACGGTGAGCCCCCTCACGCGCCATCCCGGGCCGGGGTGTCGCGCGATCAGTACGGCAGCTGCCCCGTCACCCATGTCGACCAATGCACCGATCCGACGTGAGAACGGCTGACGCCAGCGTTCAGCAGCGACAATCACGACGGTATTCAGTCGGATATCAGTTGCCATCATTGCCACGGCAATGTCCAATGCCATCAGGAACGATACGCCCTGAAGCTGACCGACCGCGAGCGGGGCTCGGCTTGATCCGAGTTCGCTGTGGAGACGGCAGGCACACGATAATGCTAGATCATGCTCGAAGCTCGTTGTGCATACGATGAACTGATCGAGCGGGTACGCAGCGTTCTGATGCGATGAATCGAGTAGCATTCGCGCCGTGGCAAGTGCCATGTCGGATAATGTCAGGTCAGACTCCACAGCGACCCGGTGATTCGTCGCTCGTGATGTGTGCGGCAATGGAATACCGGCCACGCCGAATGGGGCTCCGCTGTCGCGCCACCGCAGCGTGTCGGCATACACGGCTTGCATTACAGCCTCTCGTGCGGACCCACCCGAATCCATGAATGGTTCGAGATGTGCATCGGCCGGGACATCGCGCTGTGGGATATATCTTGCCGTGGCGACAATGTGCGGCTCGACGACCGTGAAGTTAGCCGAAGGACGCATGGGATTCGACGAACGAGACGAGATTGCCGAAACGCAGGAACAGATTGGCGGATAGATCCTCGGGGGCCAGGGTGAAGCCGAAGCGCTGTTCGAGTTGCAGCAGCAAGTCCGTCATATTCATCGAATCCACACCGATGTCGAAGAGGTTGGTGTCGTCTACGATGAGATCGGCGCTCAGGGTGCTGCCGAGTACCGATAGCAAACAGGTTTTTACTGTCTCGGACACGCTGGCGGAGTTGGGGGAAACGGGATGGGTTGCCATGAACGATCTCCAGTGCGAATGTCGAATGGATTCAGGATGGGTGGGCTTCTCAGGAGCGGTGCGACCCGGAAGAGGTGGCCTCCCAGGGGAGTGATACCGAGCGGAGTGCGAAGCGAGCAATCATGAGCCGCTGCAAGTCCCCGGTGCCTTCCATGATGTCGAAGGCCTTTGCATCGCGATAGCTTTGCTCAAGCGATGGAAAGGCAGTGACGCCATCAAGGCCGGCGAAATCGATTGCAGTTCGGGTGACGCGGGCGGCTATTTGTGATGCATATGCCTTGGCCATTGACGAATCCATCGGCGTCGCAATGCCTTGATCGGTTTTCCACGCCGCGTGTCTGCAGAGCAGCTGGGCCGTAGTGATTTGCCGATCGATATCGAGCAGAGCTGCGTTCACATCGGCAGTGCACTGGCGTTGATTCACCGGATGTCTGCCTGCTTCGAAGTAGGTCGCGAGATCGTCGCGTACTCGTCGACATGCGCCGACCATGACTGCGGAAAGCAGGGGGCGGAAGTAGTTCCATGCGTGTTGTGCGCCCGAAAACGCGTCGTTGAGGGATTTTTCGTCACCGCGTCTGAGAAGCGCGTCGTCAGGTACTTCGCAATCGGTGTAAGAGAGAACCGCAAGCTGACTGGCGCGCAGGCCGACCATGTTTTCGATGCGAACGACAGAGAACCCCGGGATATTGCGATCGACGTGGAACGCTCGAACGCCGAAACGACCAGCGTGCCGATTGATGGTGGCGAACGTGATCACGTCATCCGCGCGTGCGCCGTTGGTGATGAAGCACTTGGTACCGTTCAGCACCCAGCCGCGTGCTGTCTTGCGAGCGGTGGTCCGCATCGCGGTCGCATCCGAGCCGCAGTCGGGTTCGGTAATTGCAAACGCGCCCCAGCGTGGTGTGTCACTGCGAAATCGTTGGAAAAAGCGGGTCTGTTGCTCGCCGCTGGCGAGTGCGAGGACGGGTGGCATGGCAAGGCCAGGGCCGGGCAGCGCGAGCGCGAGCGCCGCGTCGGCGTACCCGAGATATTCCATCAGTGTGGTGCGCGACATCAGTGATTGCACGTCCGTGCTACCGCCGTATGCGGCCGGAACGAGATTCAAGTTCAGCGTAGTTACGTCAGAGGGGGCACAAACTGCATCTGGAATCTGCCGTGTCCGGTCGGCTTCGGGGCCGTGCAACCGCATGCGTGCAGCAAGCTGATCCAGTTCCAGCCCGTCGGCCAAGAGGTTGGCCCGGATGGTCGCAAGCGTGGATTGCGCCTGAGACGACTTCACCCACTGTGACATGAGGGATTCCCTCCTGATGGCAATCGACATCGAGTGACCGACATGCAAGCAAGTGACGGTTACGTGGCGCATGGCGTTCGGATTGCAGCGTAGGTCCTGGTCGCGATCCCGGCTACTCCTAACGTTGGGAGGGACGCCTGCATCGAGTCGGAAATCTGACCGTGTCGGGTGCGGATGCCTGATAATGGCGCCGGGATACAGCAGTGAATGGCCAACGACGGACGTGACCGATATGGCAGGGCGAAAACCGACAACCGAAAAGAAGTTGCCGCGGATGCTGCGGGATAACCGAGGTTCGCGCGCAATCAAGCGCGGCGACCAGGTGGCCGAGCAGATCAAGCGCCGGATCAATGATGGGCAGGCACGACCGGGGAAACGACTTGACAAGGAAGCGGAGCTTCAGCAGCAGTTCAATGTCAGCCGAGGCTCAATTCGCGAGGCGCTCAAGGCCTTGGAAGTGCAAGGGCTCGTAAGCTTGAGCACCGGTCCGGACGGCGGAGCGACGATCACGCGTGTGCCGCTTGCCCGCGCGTTCCAGTCACTGCAGAACTATCTGTTCTTCGAAAGCATCACGCTCGAGGATATCTATGCGGTGCGCCGGACGCTGGAACCCATGGTAGCGGCCGGTGCGGTTCCCTATCTCAGCGACGCGGACTTCGAGGCGCTCGAGCGCAGCGTATCGGTTTGCGAGCCGTTCGAAGCGTGTCACGACGAGGTGCTCGATCAGCGCCACGAAGACATTCATTTCCATGACGTGCTCGCTGCCGCGCACCCGAATGCGTTCCTGCGCAGCCTGTGCCAGATTATCAATCAGATGTTGCACACGTTGGTGATCGTGGCGGGGAACGTGACGCAGAAGGACTATCAGGCATTCGGGCAGCACACGGTTGACGCGCACCGCGCGATAGTGGACGCCGCGAGGCGCCGGGATGCCGAGGCGGTCGCGCAACTGATGACGGCGCACATGGACGAAGCCGAGGCGCAACTGCGTAAGGTTCACGCAGCGCTGCAGCAGAAGCTGGTGCTCGATTCTGAACTGGACCTGCGCGCGTACCGCGTACGCTCAGAATGACTCGATGGCGGCTCGCTTGCGCGTGGGCACGATCAGGACGCACATCGGGCAGATGTCATGTCGGCGGCCGTGGTGGGCATAGAGAGCACACGTGCGAGTTCGGCAAACGGGGCGGACCCAAACGCGCGTTCAAGCATATGGCTCGCCCACAGTACCAGTGCATCGGCATGACGGCCACCTGCAATTTGAATCCCGATGGGCAGGCGTGAGGCAGTCAGCCCGGCATAGAGGCTCGCCGCCGGCAGGCTCAACTGATGGCACCATGCGGTGAAATGCGGAAACAGCGCGTTGCTCGAATTCACCTCGGCAAGTGACGGTGCCACGTGCGGATACACGGGACAGATGAGGAGGTCGTGTTGTTCGAAGAACGCGTTCACGGCAGCCCCCAGCTCGCCTCGTTCGATTAGTGCGCCGAGCAATGCTTCCCGCGAGATGCCGTTACCGGCTTGTGCATATGCCTGCAGCGACGGATCGAGCTCGGCCCAACGGTCGGTCATGCCGTCCGAAAGTTGATGGCAGCAGGCATGCCAGAGGATTGTGTAGACCGCATTGCATTGCGCGACGCCCGGGGGATCGGTGACCTGAACGAGCGCCCCCCCATTCGCGAAACATCGCGGCAGCCCGGGTGTCGGCGATCGTGGATCGCTGCGTCGACGGTGACCGACAATCCGAGCGTAGGACTGCTGGCAAAACGGACGCCACCCGGTACGGGTGGGCATGGCAGTCCGCGCACGTAGTCGGCGCCATCGAATCGCAACGTGTACCAGTCGCGGCTGTCTGGCCGGCTGATGATTGTCAGCGTCTGCGCGGCATCTTCCACGCGACGCGTCATCGGACCGACGTGACAAGCGGCGCATCGCGCCGCCATCGTAATTCGGACGCGCCCGCGAAGTCGAGTGCGTCATCGGCGATCCGGCAGAACGCATTCACCGACGGACCGAGCGACTGGACGCGCGAGGCTCGCATGCATCAAGTCTACTGGCGACGCATGCCCAGTCGCATAGATTGCGTTCAGTTCGCGCGCCGTCAGATCAAAAGATCGCTGCTCATGGTGCCTCCCCATTAATCATTATTAATTAGCGGTAGACGCGATCGATGTGCCTGTCAAGCTTAGCGTGGCACTGGCGTAAAAAGAAGATTGCGGGTTAACGCTCGATAGCGACACATTGACGCCGTACCTCGGTCAGCGTACATTTAATGATGATAAATATGTGCTGGGCGCGCCGAGGCTGATCCCGGGCCGAAGCGCAGTATTCGCCGTGCGTTGTGCATTTCACGCTGTCACGGTGCTTGCAGCGTGATGGGCGACGCATCGGTCCCACGAAAGCGTGGGGAGCTCTGTGCGCGTAGATCATATCCGTGGCGACCGTGTTGTCAGTGGCAAGTCCGACGGGAGCGGGTTTGTGCGTAAGCGTGGCGGCGTTGCCAAGCATGCCGCGGAGTCGATCTCTTTTCTCGGGAGAGGCGGCGTGTGAAGGTCAGCGCCACACGACTGTTTTATGCCGCGCACGCGAGCGTTATCCGAGGAAGATGGAAGGCGTCGAACCGACGCGTGCTTACATTATCTTGCTTTGCGGCGGGGTTCAGTGCGTGAATTGGTCGCCAACTTGATCGCTTCGTCCAGCAGGCGCTCAAGCGCTTCCTGCTGGGCCGGCGCGAGTGCAGACAGTTTTTCGTGAATGCGCGTCGCCCGGTCCCCAGGCGTAGTGCCTGCTTCGGCGAGCAGATCAGCGAGTCGGCAGTGTAGTAGCGCCGCGAGTTGAGCGAGCCGATCAAGGCTCGGTAGAACCTGTCCGCGTTCGATATGGGACAGCGACGCCTGAGCAATTCCGGCTGCTTCAGACAGCTGCTCTTGCGTGAGCTCCATGCGCTTGCGTCTGTTTGCAATTGCTTTTCCGACGGTCCTGGCGAGTTCCCCGTCTTCAAAATCGTCAGCTGCCACCGACATCCCCACACGAAGTAGAGACGCGAGTGTGCTTTTTCACGAATACTTGCAGAAGGACTTTATACCTTATAATATGTGTAATACGTCATATTATCACGGATGCTCATTCGGGCCAGATCCGTAGGCGGCACCCCGACAGAGGTTAGCGCACGCGCGCTGACCCTTATCACTGCGCGCGTCGCTTGAGCGCTCAGGCGACGGAGAAGACTTCAATCGTTGTCTTAGGGCGTGCCTTTAAAGGCACGAAGCAGTAGGCATTGGGCGCGACGCGATGGGTTTGAAATCGACGAAGAAAGGCTAGCTTCGCCGGAAAAATAGGCGGGTATTTTCAACTTCTCAATAAGGCAGGACTGCGAATAATGATGGTATTCCTCAATATCGTGAGTTACGTCAGCATTCTGACGCTAGTCGCGTTAGGCCTCGCGATCATCTTCGGGCTGATGGACATCGTGAACCTCGCGCATGCCGAGTGGGTCACGATCGGCGCCTACACGCTGGCCGTAGCGCAATCATTGGGCGGGGCGCATGCGTTCTGGTTCGCATTGTTCGCGGCGCCTGCAGTGGGAGCGGTGCTCGGTTGGTGCCTAGAGCGCCTTGTGATCCGGCTCCTGTATGAACGGCCGCTTGATACGCTGCTCGCGACCTACGCGGTCAGCCTGATCGTCCAGAAAGCCCTCGAACTCGTTTTCGGCACACATCCGATGCTGGTGTATGCGCCTGTAGACGGCGCGATTCCCGTGCCGGGCGGTAGTTATCCAGCGTACCGGCTCGTGGTGATCGGCGTAGCGCTCGCAGTGACGGGAGGATGCTGGCTGTTGTTTGCTCGCACGCGCTTTGGCACACAGCTGCGCGCGGTGATCCAGCATCCGGCGATGGCCGAGGCGGTGGGTATCGATACGCGGCGCCTGAACCGGCTCGCTTTCTGCGGCGGCGCTGCGCTCGCATCGCTCGCCGGTGTGCTCGTGGCACCGATGGTCTCGGTGGAGTCGCATCTCGGTGTCGCCTATCTCGCCAAGGCGTTTTTTGTGATCGTGCTGGGCGGGATTGGCTCGATCGCCGGGAGCCTGTTCGGTAGCGCATTTGTCGGCACTGCCGAGACGCTGCTCAGCTATCGGGTGGATCCGTCGCTCGCCTCGGCGATTGTGCTGGTCCTTTCCATCGTTCTGATTCGTTTCCGCCCACAAGGTCTGTTGCCCGGCTTTAGCGCCGCGCATCAGCTTCACGGTAAAGGTTAAGTCATGCTCCAACCACCTATTGCACACGTGCGCCGCTGGTTGTGGCAGCCGGCAATGAACATCGAAGACATTTCCCCGATGGCAGTCGGCGTCGCTATCGTTGCTGCTGCGTTGATCCTGCCGTTTTGCCTGGGACCATACCTGCTCTCGACCGTGCGCGACGCGCTGATCATGGGATTGCTCGCACTGAGTTATGACCTGCTGTGGGGCAGAGCGGGTGTGCTCACGCTTGGGCACACCACGTTTTTCGGACTGGGCGCGTACGGCTTTGCGGTCGCCACCGTGCAGTTCGGGCAGACGCCTGTCATCGGATTCATCGTTGGACTGTTCGGTGCGATGGCGGTGGCGGTCGTACTGGGTTACTTCTTGCTGTTCGCAGGGGTCCGGCTGCACTTCTTCGCCATTATCAGCATGGCCGTGCTGATCGTCGTTCAGCAACTGGCGACGAGTTGGCAATCGGTCACGGGTGGCGACACGGGCCTTCTGGGCATACCGGGACTGTCCTTTTCACTGATCGGGCACACGGTCGATTTGAGCGGAGCGAGTGGGGCCTGGTACATGGTAGCGGCCGTGCTTGCCATGTTGCTCCTGACGACCTGGCTCGTGTGCCGCAGCCGATACGGCAAGGTTCTGTCGGCGATTGCGACCAACGAATGGCGCGCGAAAGCGTGCGGTTATCACACGTCGGCGCATCTGCTGCTCGTGTTTACCGCGTCCGCGGGGCTTGCCGCGGTCGCTGGTGTGCTGATGGCCGCCTGCTCGGGTGTCGTGGCGCCGGACGTGTTCTCACCGGTGCTGGCCACCGAAGTCATTCTCTGGGTCGCGATTGGTGGCCGCGGCACGCTCGGCGGTCCGGTGCTCGCGGCGGTCGCGCTCACGCTGCTCAAACAGGCCGTGTCGAGCGTCAGTACCGACGGATGGCCGCTGCTGCTCGGGGGGGTGTTCCTCGGTTGCGTGCTGTTCCTGCCGAACGGGGTCCAGCCGAGCGGTTTGATCACCGGGGTGCGTCGAATCGGCCGGATCCGCCTTTGGAGAACCGCCGTGCGCGGCACCGAACGCGTCGAAGGAGGGCGGTGATGAGCGCTCCGTTGATGAAGGGCGAGGGGCTGCAGCGGGCATTCGGTGGCATTCACGCCGTCGAGAACGTCAACGTGACGATTGGCCCACGCGATCTTCTGTGCGTAATTGGCCCGAATGGTGCGGGCAAGAGCACGCTGGTCGGGCTGTTGTCCGGAGCAATCCCCCCCGGCGCCGGAGAGTTGTATCTCGCTGGCGAGCGCGTGACGGGCCGGCCGATGCACCAGTTTTGCCGACGGGGCGTGGTGCGCAAGTTTCAGGGTACCAACACGTTTCTCTCGATGAGCGTGCGCGAGAACCTCGTCGTCGCGGGCCTCGGCGTTGCGGCGTACCGGAACACGCCGATGCCGGACCCAGACGCTGTTCTGGACGAGATAGGGCTGTCGGAGCAGGCCAACTTGCGGGCGATGATCCTGCCGCATGGGGAACGCCAGTGGTTGGAGATCGGTATGGCGATGATGTGCCAACCAGCACTGCTGCTGCTCGACGAACCCGCCGCCGGCCTGTCAGCTCCAGATGCGCAGCGGCTCGTACGCCTGATCCACCGTTTGCGCGAGCGCTGCGCGGTGCTCGCGATCGAGCACGATTTGAGCTTTGTCGAGGCGCTGCGGTGTGAGACATGGGTCATGCATCGCGGGCAGATCGTCCGCCAGGGCAGCTATGCCGACATCGCACGTGATGACGAAATCCGACGCATCTATCTCGGTCAGGGGGCGGGGCATGTTGCACATTGAAAAGCTATCTGCGGGCTACGGCGACTCCGCGGTGCTGCACCGGATCGACCTCGAGGTTGGACCCAACGATGTGGTCGGCGTGCTTGGCTGCAATGGCGCGGGCAAGACGACGCTGGTCAAGGCGATCATGGGACTGCTGCCGTGCGTAAGTGGCAACGTCGTGTTTCAGGGGCAGTCCATCACCGGCCTGCGTACCCATGCGATTGCCCGGCGCGGCATTGGACTGGTACCGCAGGGGCGCTGGATTTTTCCGAAACTGACTGTGCGCGAGAACCTCATCATGGGCACGCAGGCCGCGGGCGGGGGGGCGATCCTTGATGAGGTGTTCGAGTATTTCCCTATTCTCAAGTCCAGACTCTCGCAGAACGGCGGCACGCTTTCGGGTGGCGAACAGCAGGTGTTGGCGATCGCCCGTGCGCTGTGCGGCCGGCCGAAGCTGCTGTTGCTGGACGAACCGTCCGACGGTGTGCAGCCGAATATGGTCGAACTGATCGGCGAGGTTATTCCCACCCTGTGCCGCCGCTCGCAGCTCGCCGTGCTCCTGGTCGAGCAGAACCTCGATCTCGTGCTGCGCAGCGCACAGCGCTGCATCGTGCTCAAGAACGGGCGACTTGCCCATACCGGCCACGTCGAGCCGCGAAGCGGTGCCGCGGGGGCTCATCCGTTGGCGCAATACCTGTCGCCGGCCGCCGAGTCTGCCACGTCTTCAGTCTCGTCACCACATTCAACGCATTCCAACCGGACTTCCACCCAATGAAGAACATGATGAACCGCCGTGCCTTTACCCGAACCACCTTATTCAGTGCCCTCGGCGCACTCACCACGTCCGCTATGCCATCGTTGGTACGGGCCACCACGCCGCTCAAGATTGGCTTGCTTGCACCGCTGAGTGGTCCGCTCACCCGCGTGGGCGAGACCAATCGCAACTGCGCGCAGTTGGTCGTCGACGAAATCAACGCCGCCGGCGGATTGCTGGGACGCCCGTTGCAACTGAGCGTCGAGGATACCCAGATGTCCACCGCCGTGACGCTGCAGAAGGCCCGGCAACTGCTGATGCGCGATGAAGTCTCGGTCCTGACCGGCATGGTGCTACCGTCCGAGCGCGAAGCCGCGTTGCAGGCCGCCAAGTCCGCTGGGCGGCTCGTGATCTACCCGAACTTCGACGAAGGGCGCTGCGATCCGAATCTGTTCACTACGGGTCTGACTGTCAACCAGCGCGTCGACCCGCTGATCGATTGGCTGATGCGCAAGGGGGGGCGCACCATGTGTGCGGTGATCTCGGACATCGGCAGCAACCGCAAGGTGCTGGTGCCTGCACTGCAGGCGGCGGTGAAGCGCCACGGTGGACAGTTTCTCAACGTGTATTGGCTGCCGTTCGGCACGCGCGACTATGGGGCGGTGTTGCAGCAGATCGCCAGCGCGCACCCTCAGATCGTCTGGCACAGCATCGGCGACGATCCGGTGACCTTCGTCAAGCAGTACCGCTCGTTCGGCATGAAGCCGCAGCTCGTGACCGACATCGCACATGAGTCGCTGTCGATCGCGACCACCGGCGCGTCGACCGGGGTCATCGGCGTGTCCTCGTATTTCATGAGCGTCGACAACCCGGAGAACCGAGATTTTCTCGCCCGCTATACGGCGCATGAAGCAGGTTCGCACGACCCTCGCTTAGGGCAGACGGCCGTGGTGCTCCCGCACGGCGAGTGCACGTATGCCGGGCTTCGCCTGTTTGCAGCGGCTGTCCGGGCGGTCGGCAGCGTCGACGTCGCCCGCGTGAAAGCCGCGCTGCCGCGTGTTTCATTGAATCTACCGCGTGGCAAGGCGGGCGTGAGCTCGGATGGCGACCATGTGTTGTGTCAAACCCGTATCGGCCGCGCACTGTCGGACAACAGCTTCGCCGTGTTGGACTCGGTCGGACCGATTGCGCCGCAGTGCGAGGGATAGGCCTGAGGTCTTCAAACACGTCCAAATTTCTTTAAATTATTAAGGTGTGCATATGAATGATGTATTGGGAGTGAATGCCGAGCAGCTCATGGCTGGCTACCGACGCCGCTCGTTCTCGCCGGTGGAGGTTATTTGCGCTGTGTTGGACCGGGTCGCGCTCTTCAATCCCCTTGTCAACGGCGTGTGCAGTCTCGACGAGGACAGCGCGCTGGCCGCCGCTCGCGAGTCCGAGCGGCGCTGGATGCGCGGGGAGCCATGTGGATTACCGGATGGGGTGCCGGTCTCGGTCAAAGACCTCGTCGCCGTGCGTGGGCTGCCGACACGATACGGATCGCTTACGTCACCTAGCGCGCCGGAGGCCGATGACGCACCCGCGGTCGCGCGACTGCGACAGGCCGGCGCGCTGCTGTTCGGCAAGACTACGACCTCGGAGTTTGGCAACAAGATCGTCACGGACAGCCTGCTCACCGGCATTACCCGTAACCCATGGGATCGGCGTCTGACGTCCGGCGGGAGCAGCGGTGGATCAGCCGTAGCGGTTGCGCTCGGCATGGGACCGTTGTCACTGGCCACCGACGGCGGCGGTTCGATCCGCGTTCCAGCTTGCTGGAGCGGGGTGGTCGGAATGAAACCGTCGTTCAACCGAGTGCCTGCCGGCGCGGCGGTGAGTTGGACCCACCTGTCGACGCTTGGTCCGATCGCTCGCTGCGTTAGCGACGCGGCGCTGATGCTTACCGTGATGGCTCGCCAGAGCGATGCGCGAAGTCTGGCCTTTGTTTGTCCCGATCTGCGTATCGGTCTGGATGATGGCATCGCCGGGTTGCGCATTGCCTATTGCCCGGCACCTGCGGGGGTACAGGTCGAGCCCGACATCACCTTGAGCGTCCGTCAGGCGGTGAGCCTGTTCGAGGCGCTTGGGGCACAGGTCGAGGAAACCGCCGTGAAGCCGCTCGACGGCTATCTGGAGAGCGGCATGCACGCCATCCAGTGGGCCGTCTTCTTTGCGCAACGAGCACGGCAGCTTTCTCCTTCCGCGCGGCGCCAGCTCGATCCGGATGTGTGTGCGCTGGCCGAGGCGGGCGATAGCGTCCCCACTTCGACCTTCGTCGACGCGCTTCAGGCGCGCCACACGCTTACGGTGGCGATGGCCGCGTTCTTTGAAGACTACGACCTACTGCTCACACCGACATTCCATTGTGCGCCGCCGCTCGCGCAGGGGCGGCCCGAGCACTCGCGCATGGCGCCGCCGTTGACGTCGTGGTGCAACCAGACTGGCTTGCCGGCGGCGAGTGTGCCCTGTGGATTGCCGGGTGGGTTGCCGACGGGCCTACAGATCATCGGCCCGTCAGGCAGCGATGCGCTGGTGCTGCGCGCGGCACGGGCGTACGAGTGCGCACGTGGTCCGTTTCCGGCTCCACCTGAGGCGCTCCGGGATCGGACTGAGGACTCGGAGGTGTGCAGATGAGTCCGCCTATCGCGAAGATCCTGGTTCAACTGGTCGAGCGACTGGCAGAACTAGATGTACCGGTTGACCCGCCTCATCGACAAGTCATCGTGGCGGCGGTGCTGCGACTAGAGGGCTGGCGAGCGGATGAGTCGCTTGCGGCGCTTGAGCCGCTCTATGAACTGGGCGCTGAGCTTGGCACGTTGCTCACAGGCCGTGCGCGATGGGCGCTGGATCTTCCGCCGTCGGCAATTCAGGCCTACGGCAAGGCCGCGCTCGTGGGCAGCGAGGTACCGCTCGAATGCGCGGCGGCGATCTTGCATCCCCGCATGGGCAAGGCCATGCGCGCGAGCTTGCCCGGCGCCACGTCGCTGATCCCGTCAGTGACCAAGCGCGGCGCGCCGGGGACGTGCATGGACATTCCATTGCACGGCAGCACCGACATGTGGAGCTTCGACCACTTCGACACGGTCTCGCTGACGCTCGCCGATGCGCCGGCGCCGAACGAGATCGTGGTGGCGGTCGCGCTGGCCGATAGCGGTAGACCGCTCGCGCGTGTGCGACCGGACTGAACCGTGCCGATGCCAAGACGGCGCGACACGAACAAACAATCACAAAGAGGAAGGAGACGTCATGCAGACAAGAAGATTTCGGGGAAGCGTGGGTAAGTTGGCTGTCGTGTTGGGCGTGTGCACCTGTACCGGGATCGCGCATGCGCAGTCATCGGTCTCGTTGTATGGGCTAGCGGACGCGTTCGTTGGCGAAGTGCATCCCGCCGGTGCTGCCGGCAATGCGTGGCAAGTCGGTTCTGGCGGGATGACGACTTCGTACTGGGGGATGTCCGGTACAGAGGAGCTGGGCGGGGGTATGAAAGCTGTCTTCACGCTGGAGAGTTTTTATCGCATCAACGGCGGCCAGGTCGGCTCGTTTCCTGGACAGTCATTTTTCGGGCGAAACGCCTTCGTTGGCCTGAGCGGCCATTTCGGGGAGTTGACGCTGGGGCGCAATACGGCGCCGCTGTTCGTGTCGACGCTGCTGTTCAATCCGTTCGGCAATTCGTTCGTCTTCTCGCCGATCGTCGTGCACAGTTTCCTTGGCTCGGCAATGGGGGCTGCGTCACTCCAGAGCGATACGGCGATCGACAATTCGCTCCTTTATCAGACGCCCGAGGTGGCCGGTCTGTCGGGAAGCGTTCTTTACAGCAACGCAGGCGTTGCCGGCCATGCCGGGCAAGCTAACTATAGCGCGAACGTGTTGTACTTCGCCGGCCCGTTTTCCGCAACGGCCGCGGTGCAGAGTCTGCACACGGCATCGCTGTTTCTTAACGGCGCAACCGTACAGACCGCCTGGATGGCAGGTGGCGCGTATCGGTTGCGTGGGGCGAAGCTGTTCGCACAATACGAACGCGTGGACAACAACAATCATGTCACGGACGACACGGTGCAACTCGGAGCAAGCGTTCGGATAGGGTTAGGAAACGTACTGATGTCGTGGGCGGGAACGCGGCGGCGACCGTCGGTGGGCGATCATATCCGTTGGTCGACGGTCGCATTGGGTTACGACTACCCGTTGTCGAAGCGAACCGATGTGTATGCAGCTTGGCGTTATGACACGATCACAGGTGTGTCGACGGGCAATAGCGTGGGTGCCGGGATGCGGGTCAGATTCTGAGCAGCCAGACCTCGGTAGGCTAGAACACGGCCGGATCGGGTGTCCGGCCTTCAGTGCCGCGCTTGCTTGGGCTCGAGACCAGGATGCATTCGGCTGGATATGCGGCGCGCGGTATTATGTCCCAACATCATCACGACTTCATGTCTCATAGTTTCGCCCAAAGTCCGACGCTCGGGTCGCAAGCCGCTTACGAAAGGCGAGTTCTTGACATTGCCGAGCGCGAAGGTCCGTGCGCTGTCCGTTGAACATTATATGGCGCTGGGCACTGTGCGGGCTGGTCATGGGCGAGAAGAGCAAATCAGTGCTCTGCTACGAGTGGTCTGCCTCACGTCTTATATGCGCAACGAGACCGGCGCAGGTGCGGATTTGAGTATGTATCGGCAAGCCGAAGCTGCGCTGGACGCGTGCGTTGCACGCGCGGAGCAGGGCGCGGCGGGGCTGTTGCTCAATTGCGAGCCGTGCATGATCGAGCAGATACTGGTCGTTCATGACGATCAGTTGGCGGTCGTGCCGATGCACCGGTACTGCGCAGCCTGGGAAAACCTCCAACAATTGATGACCGGACGGCACGCGTCACCCATTGAGAGGCTGAGCGTGGTGTCGTGAAACCGGCAAGGCTCCCATAAAAGCACCGTGCGACCATCGTCCGGGTTTGTCGGGGAAGGTGCGACGTCAGCTGCTGCGGGAACGTTGCATCAACGCGAGATGGCCTGCTACCGCGCCTCGTGCAGCCGGGCCGCGGCCACGCCATATGTGACTTCCGAGGAGGTGCCGTTTTGAACTGACGGAATGTCCCGTCGATCAGACGGGTTTGGCTGTTCGTCGTGTTCGCTGCTTGAATGCCTTTCAGTTCCGGCCACGTTCGTGCCGGGTGCGGAGGGCGAATCATGTCTTGGAATGATGACGGAGCGCGGACAATCTTGCGCCGACGACAGGTCGAGCAGTGCACCGGTCTATCGAGGTCGACGATCTACAAGCGCATGCAAGAGGGGACGTTTCCCCCCGCCATTGCGCTTGGTGGCCGAATGGTAGGGTGGCGGGCGGCCGATATCGAACAGTTCTTGGCAGATCCCGCGCGATATCGAGCGTCGCTGGCGCGCGCGCGAGAAGAGCAGGGTGGTCGCGGTGAAAAACGATAAGTCGCTGTCCTCGCTCGAGGAGCGTCTTCGCAACTGGGGGCAGTCGAATCGTGGTGCCCACGATCCCGTGGATGCCGAATATGTGACCCGAGCATGGCGAACACTACCGCCCCGAAATCGGGAGCTTCTGCGCATGGTCTATCTCTGGCATGCGAGTCGAGAAGTCGTGTGTCGACGGCTGAAGATTGCTCGCCATCCACGTCAACATTTCGATCTGGAACTCCATGCGGCACGATCCGCCCTTGTCCGCGCGCTTGTAGAAGGCGAGAACCAGCAGTGACATTCGCGGGATGAATGTTGGACGACGTCCATAATGCGCTGCTCGCGCGGCGGCAATCGCAGTTGCTTGGCGTTGGTGTGTTGTGGAAGTATCCCGTTCACTCCGAGCACAAAATAAATATAGGATTAACGAGGAGCTTCACGGCGCGATAAGGCGCTCGTCTCATTTCGTCGACGCATGTCGGCTCTTGAATCGGCGTGGCGGCTGACCTACAGTGAAGCCAACAATCTGATCCGGTCAACGTGCGTAGCACGACCGAGTACGCGTTAGCGGCCCCGCAGCATTGACGTCTGTGTGATGGCGTAGTGGGCCTTAACGCGCGTGAGAAAGCCTGCAATCGCAGGCTTTTCTGTTTTGTGACGTGCTCTCGAGAATGCACGTTGAACTCGTCGCGCCTTTCCCTCGCACCGAGACTGTCTCACTTCCATGAAAAGACGTCACTGCTCGGAGCCCCAGCCGAGGAATGACGACCATGAAATCGCTGCTGATGGCTTCGGCCCGTGGTGGAACAGGCAGAACGACATTGGTGTGTCAGTTCGCCCATTATCTTCGTCGCGTACGTGGATATCGGGTGTTGGTGCTTGATCTGGCCGAGCCGGCGTGTAGTGCCATTTCGCTTACACGTGGTATCCGTGCACGCTCGGTGACGCACACGACGCTCGATATTCGGTGCGACCAGCGACCTGATGTGACTGGACCATGCATTTGCGTGCTTGCGGCGAACACCACTGCCGGCAGTGCATATCGATCCGATCCGGCTGGCGTGCGTTGCTACGCCAACGTGCGACACCTGTTGACCCAGGTCGCTCCCTTGTTTGACGTTTGTTTGATCGATAGCCCGCCGTGGCCTGACTCGCGTGCGATTTGTGCGGCGGCGCTCGCCGACGCGCTGATCAGCCCCGTTCTGTTGTCGCCGGACATGCTTGAGCAGGTCGCCGATTTCGTCAATGGCGGCAATGGGGTGCGCAATGTCCGAGCTCGGCTCAATCCGTCGCTGTGCTTTATCGGTATCGTCCCCAACTGCGTCGAGATGACTCCGCGGCAGCAAGCCCGATTCAAGCCGTTCGAGGTGTGCATGGCCACCTGGCTGGTTCCGCATGATCAAAGCCCAAGCGGCTATTTATTGCTTCCCCGGATTGACGCCATCTCGCAGGCGCAGGCGATTGGGACCTCGGTCATGGATCTCACGCCAGCCGATCGGGCGGCCAATCGCGAATGGCAGGCCATGAGCGCGTGTTTCGACGTGCTCGCGCGGCGACTCGACTCTGCAAAAGAGGTGGCTTTGCCTTCTGAAACGGTCGAGGCATGCCATGCATAATTCAGCGTCTACTCCTGATGTGCGGCAAAACGTGTGGCGCGGTGTGGTGTCGCTTGCGGTCGTGTTTGGAACGTCGATGGCGTGGCCCGATGTTGCACGAGCGGACGATTGGGGCTGTCAGGTGATGTTGTGTCTGTCTAACCTCGGTGGCCCGGAGCAGTATGCCGAATGCGTGTCGCCCATCGAAAGGCTATGGGCCGCGCTGCGAGACGGCGATCCCTTTCCAACCTGTGATCTCGCTACGGTTGGCACGCTGAACCGAGCAGCGCACAGCAATGCACGGTCCGCCCAATATCCCGCGACGTCGGTAGGGTACCCCCTGCAGCAGATCGTTCGCCTAGGAGAGGGGAATCGCTAATGCCGCTCGATTTCTTGTCGCTCGTGCATGACTGCGCGCCGCAGATCGCCCCGGCCACGATGGCGGCGATCGTGCGTACCGAATCAGGATTCAATCCCTACGCGATCGGCATCGTTCGCGGGCGGCTGCGTCGACAGCCGTCGAATATGGCCGAAGCGGTCGCGACGGTACGCGCGCTGGAGGCCGGCGGCTGGAATTTCAGTGTCGGGCTCGCGCAGGTGAATCGAGCGAACTGGCTGGCCTATGGCCTGTCCGCCGAGAACGCGCTTGAGCCTTGTCGCAACCTAGCTGTCGGTGCTGCCATTCTCCATCGCTGTTATACAGCGGCGGTGACGATCCAAAAGTCCCAAGCGAGGACCGATTATCAGGCGGATGTACAGGCCGCACTACGCGCGAGTCTGTCTTGCTATGCGAGCGGCAATTTCTCGACCGGCTACCGAACGGGCTACGTCCAGCGAGTCGTGGAGAGCGCAGCGGCACAAGCTTCCTCAGATTCGCACGTTCCGGCCATTGCGCCCATTGCGGTGGTACCGATTGGTTCTGCAGTGCCGGTTCGTGCCGCCCGCTCTGAACCTGCGGTTCGGCAGCTATCGCGCAGCGATCGCGATGGGATGAACACGGCTTCACCTGTTACCGAGCAGCGTTTCAAACCGGACGGTAGTGCAGTGGTGTTCTAAGTCCACATTGACGAATAAGATATAGATATATCGGAAAGGAGTCGATCATGCATTTAGGAATGCGATATAAATCGTCGATGCGCGTCAAGCGGATGATGCGATTTCTATCCGATCGAAAGACGGCGCTGGAAATCATTCTTGGCGCTTCGTCCTTGATGTTCACTGCACCGGCGCGCGCGCAGCTATCGCAGGTCAATACGCTGCTCGATACGATCCAGGCGACGTTGTTGAGCGTCGGGGGCGTGATTTGTTCAATTTCCATCATTTGGGCGGGTTTTCGGATGATGTTCCAGCATGCCCGGTTCGGTGATATCGCGAACGTGTTTATCGGCGGCTTGTTCGTCGGTTGCGCGACCGTTATCGCTGGCATGCTGATTCCTTCGAGCTGATCCGGGGCGCCGAACCATGCATTCGCTCAAGGATCCTGTCTTCAAAGGCTGCACGCGGCCCGCGATGCTCTGGGGTGTGCCGCTGGTGCCCTTGCTGATGATCGGCGGCAGCATGCTGATTCCCGCGATCTGGGCATTGCTGGCCAGCCCTGCGCTGGGTGTCGGGATCCTCCTTTTGATGATTCCGGTGTTCGTCGCGATGCGGATGACGACGCGCCACGACGATCAACGGCTTGCGCAGCATGCGCGGCGCGCTCGCATGGCGTTGCGTCAGGGCAACCGCCGCTTCTGGGGCGCACACGCCTATGTGCCGGTGCGCCTGAAGAGGAGGGCATGAGATGGCGCGCCTATCGTACGTCGGAGCCGTCGCGAGCCGGGAAGTGCCGCTTGCCAGCTGTATCCCGTACTCGACGCATGTGACCGACCACGTCATCAAGACCCGCGAAGGCGACTACCTGCAAATCTGGAAGATCGCCGGCATCGCGTTTGAGGCAGCCGATCCCACCGACATCCTCGTGCGACACGAGGGATTCAGCCAATTTGTGCGCGGACTGGCGGGAGGCCATGTGGCGCTGTGGTCGCATCGTCTGCGCCGACGGGTATCGGACCGATTCTCGACGCAGTACGACGACCACTTCTGCGAGGAACTGGCGACGCGCTACTACGCGAGTTTCTCGGGCTACCGGATGATGGCCAACGAGTTGTATCTGACGGTGGTCTACCGGCCAAACCGCACCCGCCTCGGCGGTGTCTTCAGCCGTGCGGCGCGCCGTACGCGCGACGATATCCGGCGCGATCAGCTTGACGCACTGAAGATGATGTCGGAGCTTGCTGCCCAGGTCGAATCGAGCCTGAAACCCTATGAGCCGGTCGCGCTCGGTGTCTATCGCCGGCCGAGTCCCGCCGTGGCCACTTCGTTCCGCTATTCGTCAGCGTTGGAACTGCTCGGCTATCTGGTCAATGGCGTCTGGGAACCTGTGCCCGTGCCAGCTGGCACGATCCGCGAGGCGCTGCCAGTTTCGAGACTCTTTGTGGGTGCCGAGAAAATCGAGATTCGCATGCCGACGGCAACGCGGTTCGCGGCGATGCTCGACATCAAGGATTATCCGGAAGACACCGAACCGGGCATGCTCAATGGTCTGCTGTACGGCGACTGTGAATATATCGAGACGCAAAGCTTCACGATTCTGGATAAACCCACGGCGAAGGAGACATTGGAGCGGCAGCGCAATCAGCTTATCGCCGGAGAGGACGTCTCCCTGTCCCAGGTCGACGCAATCGACCATGCGCTCGACGACCTGATCAACGGGAATTTCGTTCTTGGTGAGTATCACTACTCGCTGGCGGTGCTCGGCGATTCACTCAATGAAGTGTCGTCCAGCGTCGCGAAGGCACGAACGCAGCTGGCCGATGCCGGATTCCAGACGGCATTGATCGATCTCGTGGCTGATGCAGCCTGGTTTGCGCAACTACCGGCCAACTGGCGCTACCGACCCCGCGAAGCAAAGCTCACATCGCGCAATTTTTGCGGTCTGGCAAGCCTGCACAACTTCGCGGCCGGCAAGCGCGACGGCAATCCGTGGGGCGAGGCGATCACGATCGTCAAGACACCCAGTGGTCAGCCGCTTTATCTGAACTTCCACGCGACACCGGATAAGCACGACTCACTCGACGAGAAGGCACTGGCCAATACGCAGATCATCGGCCGGGCGGGAGCGGGCAAGACGGTGCTCGAGCTGTTCTTGCTCGCGATGGCGACCAAGTATGACCTGACGGCGGTGCTGTTCGACAAGGATCGCGGCACGGAAATCGCGATTCGTGCGATGGGCGGCACCTATACCGTGTTCCGCCGCGGAGAGCCCACCGGCCTGAACCCGTTCCAGATGGCGCCGGATGAGCCGATGATCGATTTTTGGGAGCGCCTCGTGCGCAAGCTCGTCAACGTCGGCGAGCCGTTGTCCGCAAAGGACGAACTTGACGTTTCACGTGCCGTGCGAGAGGTGGCACGTATGGAAAAGCCCCTGCGGCGTTTGTCGATGGTGTGGCAACTTCTCCCGAACGTTGGCGAAAACAGCTTGCATGCGCGACTGGCCAAATGGTGTGTGGGTGGACGTCTGGGGTGGGTACTCGATAATCCGACAGATCGGATCGACCTGGCGCACGCGAAACTGTTCGGCTTCGATGACACAGAACTGCTGGACGATCCCGAGGTGTCGACGCCCGTGACGATGTACCTGCTGCATCGGACCGAAGACCTGATCGATGGGCGACGCTTCATCTATGTGATGACCGAGTTCTGGAAGCGGCTCGGGGACCAGGTCTTCACGGATTTTGCGAGGAACAAGCAGAAAACAATCCGCAAGCAGAACGGGCTGGGGATTTTTGATACCCAGTCACCGGCCGACGTATTGCGAAGCGAAATAGCCAGTGCGCTGATCGAGCAGTGTGCGACGTTTTTCTTCCTGCCGAATCCGCGTGCCGACTACGACGATTACGTGCATGGTTTCAAGCTGACCGAAGCCGAATTCAATATCGTGCGCAACCTGGGCGAGAGCAGCCGCTTGTTCCTCGTCAAGCAGGGCCATCGCTCCGCGATCGGCCGACTCGATCTCGCCGGGCTTGGCGATGTGCTCGATGTCCTGTCCGGTACGACCGATAACGTCGAGTTGCTCGATGCGATTCGTGCCGAAGTCGGGGATATGCCTAAAGACTGGTTGCCTGTTTTTCATGAGCGACTAGCGAAGCGCCGAGCGGCTCAGGCGAGCTCGCGCTTGTCGCCAGCTCCCGCGTCGGGAGGTGCTCGATGAGCGGTCTCTTTGCTGCCTTGGGGGGCACCCTCGACGACGGCATGTCGACCTACGTGACGACCGTATCGTCGGCGCTTTCCGGAGCACTCGTGCCGGTCGTGACTACGGGCATCACGATCTGGGTGCTGGCCTTTGGTCTCGCGGTGGTACGCGGCGAAGCCCACGAGGCGGTGCCGGCGTTTGCCTGGCGCGGGCTGAAAGTGTCGATCACGCTGGCGTTTGCGCTGAGCGCCGGGATCTACCAGCAGCAGGTCGTCACCGCCGTCAACGGCGCGACGGCCGGGCTGGCCCAGACCATCCAGAACGCGGCGAACACGACGGGCGGGGGCAATCCGGGATGCGGCTCTGCCAACGCTGGCAGCGTGACGGGACAGAGCGCTGCGAGCAGCATTTATCAGACGCTTGACTGCTACGACCAGCAGGTCGACCTCGTGATGGACGCCTACTTCAACAAGGCGACGCATGAGGGAATCAGTCCGAGCGGTCTGGCCGCCGCGATTGGAGATTTCCTCTGCGGCCTCGTCGCGGCGCTCGGCGGGTCCATCTTTTTGATCGTGCTGGCCTTCGAGGTCGTGATGGCGAGGACGCTGCTCGATCTCGTGCTCGGACTGGGCCCGATCTTCATCGCGTGCGCCGCGTTTGCGCCGACGGCGCGATTTTTCGAAGCGTGGACCGCGAAGGTTGCCAATTACGCGTTGCTACAGGTGCTGGTGGCTGCCTTCCTTGGCATGGCGCTCACGGCGTTCTCGACCGATCTCACTGCGTTCCACGCGACGGGCCGCGCCCCCGGTGCCGATTCGTCAGCCCTGATGCAAGCCGTTTCCGCCGCACTCGACGACGCCGCCGCAGCGGCTGCCGCGCTTGGGCTCTTTGCGACCGGGGTGTTCCTCGCGATGATCGGTTGGCAACTGCCTGCGGTTGCAGCGGGCCTGTCTGGCGGCGCCACGCTGTCAGGGTTCGGCGCGTTTGTGGCCGGCATCGCGTCGCGAAGCCTCGTCGCGGCGATCGGGCGGGCATTCAACCGTAACGGGCGAGGCCCGACCTCCGGTGGCGAAATTCGTGACCGGACGGGTTCGGCCGGGCGATCTCGGTCGGGCGGTGGCGGGCCCCCCGCTTACCAGCGCGCTGCACGCGCGAATTTGGGCCAGCACGACGGCTGACCAGGAGGCAATGACCATGATCGGACGAAGCAAATGGATCACTGTCGCGTTCGTGTGTGCGGCGCATTCCACCGGCACTCACGCGCAAGGGATCCCGGTTTACGACGCGCAGAGCGTTGCGCAGGCCATTGCCACCGTGGGCCAGCTCAAGCAGCAAGTGCAGCAAGAAATGCAGATCTATCAGTCGACGATCGGCACACGCGGTTTCGGCGCGCTTCTGAACAATCGGGTCGTCGCCAACTCGTTGCCGTCGAACTGGCAGAGCGTCTATACCGCGATTCAGAATGGCGGCTACGCGGGCCTGACGGGCAGTGCGCAGGCATTGCGCCTGGCCAGCCGCATCTACGACTGCGAGGACCAGACTGGGGTGGACCAGCAGGTGTGCAGGCGCACGCTCAACAAGCCGTACCAGGATAAGGCGTTCGGGCTGCAGGCATATCAGACCGAGCTGCAGGAATTGGACCAGATACAAAGTCTCGGACAACAAATCAACGCGACGCAGGACCCGAAGGGCGTCGCGGAGTTGCAGGCGCGTATTCAGACCGAATCTACCGCGGTCGGCAACGAGATGACCAAACTGCAGCTCTTTCGCATGCTGGCCGAGACGGAGGACAAGCTCGTCGCCGAGCAGCAAAGTGAACTGGTGCTGAGCCGAGCGGCTAAGACCAACCGGCTCCAGGACCAGATGGTGCCCGCGTCATTCGGCAACTGAGGCGACACCATGTCCATCCTGAGTTCGTTGACGTTCGCCGGGTGCCTCGCGTGGAGTCTTGCTGCCTGCAGCAGTGGACCACCCAAGCCCGTACTGCCGGACGGCCTGCACCGCGTGCCGGTCAATCGTGTCCCGCCAGTGCCTGACGTGCCAACGACAGTGCCGGCTGCTCCCGACCAGCCCGCGTTGCAGGATGCTGGAGACCACTCATGAGCTCGCACGGTTATGGCCGCGTACTTGACATCGAGGCGTCGTTGACTCACCTGCAGGAGCGCTCGGAACGGCGCGCGTGGCACGTTGCTTACGCGGCAGTTGGCATTGCCGTGCTGAGCACGGGAGCGCTCGCTGTGATGGTGCCGTTCTATCGCGTCGTGCCTCTGCCCATCGAGGTCGATCGCCTGACAGGGGAATCCCAGGTGATCGACGTGCTCGACGCCCGCCACGTGCACACGAAGGAAATCCAGGACAAGCACTGGGTCGAGACATATGTGCGCGCACGCGAGCGCTACGACTGGGGACTGCTGCAGATGGACTACGACAGCGTACTTTCGATGAGTGACGACGTGGTCGCTCGCGATTACCGTGGCCTCTACAGCGGTCCCGAGCCACTGGATCGGCAGCTGGGTGCGGGTGTTGAGCGGCGGATCCGGATTCTCTCGGTCACGCTGCCGCCTGACGAACCCGGCCATGCGGTTGTGCACGTCGAACGGACGTCGTTCAAGAATGGCGAAGCGCATGCCGAGCCAACCCAGCGCTTCGTGATCACGCTGGCTTATACCTACCGGCCGCCCGTATTCACACGTGAGAGCGTGGCGATCGCCAATCCATTCGGCTTCAAGGTCACCGCCTATAGCCGGGATACGGAATATACGCCGTCGGCGTCGGCAGCCGGAGGCACACCATGAGAGTGCTTCCGATCGGCATCGCGCTGGCAAGCCTGCTATTCGCAGGGGGGGCGCGAGCGGTTGACCTGCCCGGCTGGAACGGCGACTCGCGCGTTCGCCAGGTCATCTATCGAGCCGACGAGGTGGTGCGCGTGCAGGCGCAACGCGGCTTCGCGACGCACATCGCGCTGGGTTCCCACGAGCACATTCAGGTAGTCGCGCCAGGAGATCGAGACGGCTGGCAGGTGGTAGCGAACAAGGGCGATCACGATGTGTACCTGAAGCCGCAGCTTGCCGCCCACGATTCGAATCTTGAAATTCGCACCGACCGGCATAGCTACAGTTTTGATCTCGTGGTGCTTCCGCTGAAGTCGAAGTTCGGCAATGACCGCGTGATGTATCGCGTGACTTTCGTTTATCCGGACGAGTTGGCGAAGCGGGCGTCGGGGGAATCGGACGGCGAGTTGGTTGCGAAGCGCCTGGCGCGGCCGGCGGCCGTGCGTAATGCACACTATTCGATGCAGGTGATGCCGAACTCCGACGACATCGCGCCGACTGCGGCATGGGACGACGGACGTTTTACGTATCTGCGTGTTCCGAACAACCGGCGCATGCCGGCGATTTTCCGCGTGGACGACGACGGTACGGAAAGCGTGGTCGACAAGCACATCCACGGTGATACGATCGTCGTGCACGAGGTGGCGAAGCGATTTGTGTTGCGGCTCGCACGAGAGGTCGTTGGAATTTGGAATGACGCTTACGACATCGACGGCGTGCCGGCGCATGACGGCACGACGGTCAACGGGGTGAAGCGCATTCTGCGGAGCCATCGCGATGAATGACGATAGCCCGCGCAACGTGATCGGGCCCGACGATAGTTCGGAGCATAGGCATGAAGGCAGCCTGAACGCGGGAGCATCAAATGTTTCCGCTGATCGAGGTATGCCAGCGTTGGGGCAATACCGAGGCGCGCGTCCACGCGCCTGGTGGCTCACACCTGTCGCAATCGTACTGATCGTCGGTGTCGGCGCCGTTTGGACCGTGCACGGATTTCTCGCGCGGCACGATGCCGCGGCGAAGGCGCGGCGCGATTCGATGACAGGTACGTCTTCCCAGGGGCGCATGTTCAACGATCTGCCCGCGTCGTCGGTTGATAGCGCAGCCTCCGAACCGGTACCAGCAAGCGCAGTCGCCGTGCGCCTGGCATCGAGTGCGGGCGTGGCCACGCCTGCTCGTATTGCACATGCTGCGACACCCCGCAGCTACTACGATGCGCCGCTGCTGGAAACGGGCGGTGGGCAGGAACTCGCGGGCGTAGCGCCCCGCGTTGGGCGGGCGGGTAGTGTACCTTTCCCGCTTACCGCGGGCGTTAGCGGCGGTGCAGGCGTGTCAGCTCGAGATCCAGGGCAGATGGGGGGCGGGCTCGGCCAGGCGCTGATACCGACCGTGACACCGCGTGTTCAGGCCGGGATGCTCGGCAATCGGAGCCTGGTGCTTGCGCAGGGCGCCAAGATCGACTGTGCCGGCGATACGGCATTTGATTCGACCGAGGCCGGCTTGTCGACCTGCACGGTGACCAAGAACGTGTATTCCGACGATGGCAACGTCGTGCTGATTGAACGGGGTTCGCAGATTAACAGCCAGTATCGCGCGAACATGTCGCCGGGACAGAAGCGGGTATTCGTGCTGTCGGCCCGTATCAAGACACCCAACGGTGTCACGGTCGAGGTCGACTCGCCGGCGGCCGACGCACTCGGCCGCATGGGCATTGACGGCTACGTGGACAACCATTGGAGTCAACGCATCGGTGCCGCAATGCTGCTTGGCGTTACCCAGGACGCGATCGGCTATCTGTCGACGCGCGGCGGCAGCGCCAACGGATCGGTGATGTTTCAAAGCACACAACAGCAGGGCAACGACATGGCCACGCGCGTGCTCGACAGCACGATCGGTATCCCGCCAACGCTCACCCAGAACCAGGGCGCGGAGTTCACAATCGTGATTGCGCGCGATTTGGATTTCGGATCGGTGTATGCCCTGCAGCCAGAGGGCACGCGATGATGACTCACTCGCCCCCGTTGGATGCAACACGCAACGCCGTGCTGGCTCGGTTACCCGACGACGCCTCCGTGCGCGAACTGATGCGACCGTTTGCGCGGCTGCTCGACGATCCCGAGGTGACTGAATTGGTGATCAATCGGCCGCAGCGTGTGTTGACCGAGAACTCGGTCGGTTGGCACGGCCACGACTACGCCGATCTCGATTTCGACCGGCTGATGTCATTCGCGGTGTCGGTCGCCACCCTGACTAACCAGGAAGTATCGTCGCGGTATCCGATTCTGTCGGCGCTGTTGCCGGACGACGCACGGATCCAGATTGTGGTTCCGCCGGTCGTACCGGCGCGCACGGTGTCGGTCACGATTCGCCGTCCGTCCCCGGACGAGAAGACGCTCAACGCGTGTCGGGACGAGGGATTGTTCGACGCGACGGTATGGCGCAGGCCAGACGGGCTCGACTCAGCTTGGGCGGACTTGTCCGCAGAAGACCGCGATCTCGTCCAATGCCTGGAAGAGCATGATTGGGTTACCTTATTCGAGCATGCTGTCAGGGGACGACGCAACATCGCGGTGGTCGGTAATACGGGGTCCGGCAAGACCAGTTTCATGAAGACCTTGTGCCGCTCGATTCCTGCGACCGAGCGGATCGTGACGATCGAGGACGTGCGGGAGCTAGTCATTCGGCACGTCGAGAACTGCGTGCATCTTCTCTACAGCAAGGGCGGGCATGGTCACGCGCAGGTGACGCCAGCAGACCTGATTGCAAGCGCGATGCGCATGCGACCGGATCGCGTGCTGTTGGCCGAACTGCGTGGTGCCGAAGCCTACGACTTCCTGAAGCTGCTGACGACCGGACACGCGGGGTCGATCACGAGCTATCACGCGCCCAATGTGACCGTCGCGATTGAGCGATTCGCGCTGATGGCAAAGGAACATCCGGAGGCCGCAGCTTGGGATGATGCCGCACTCAAGCGGTTGCTGTTCCTGACAGTCGATCTCGTCGCGCACATGGAGTCACGCGCGGTGTTCGACGCAGAGGACAAACAGACCGGCAGGCGTTGGGGCATGACCGAAGTTTGGTTCGATCCGGTGCGCAAGGCGCGCACCGCGTTTGTATAGGGGGCGCGCGTGGATCATCCGTCTTTGCCTTTGCGCCAACATGTTCGGACGGCTGTCGTGACGTTGGCCGCACTAGCTTGCCTGATGGCTGGACTAGCCGTATCGCTCTGGCTCGCATCGTTCATCTTCTATGCCAGCCTGCGCATGAATCCGCTGCATGCGGGAGTGTGGGGCTGGTTCGACGCAGTACTGATGTGGCGAGACGGAATGATGCCGAACGTCGGGCGTAAGCTCGTGGGGGCGGCGTTGTTTGCTGTACTCGTGTCCGCGGGTGGTCCGGTAGTGGGCTTTCATGCGCTATGGGCGAGCTCGCATCGGCGTCGTCTCTATGGCAGTGCGCGCTTTGCGAATGAATCGGAAATCCGGCAGGCGGGGTTGCTATGACGACGCATGGCCGCCTTGATACGCCACCTGCGATTGTCGTTGGAATATGGCGCGGCCGCTACCTGCGATTTGGAGGTCAGCAGTTCGTGCTACTTGCCGCACCTGCCCGCTCCGGCAAGGGAGTTGGCGTAGTGATCCCGAATCTGCTCACCTTTCCCGATTCGGTCGTGGTGCTCGACATCAAGCAGGAAAACTATGCGACCACATCCGGCTTTCGCCGCGCACATGGACAAGATGTGTATCTGTTCAATCCGTTTGCCGAAGATGGCCGGACACACCGCTACAACCCACTGTCGGCGATCTCAGATGGCTTGTTCCGGGTGGGCGACATTCTCGCGATCGGCTATGCACTGTATCCACCCGGAGGTCACGACGATTTCTGGAAAGATCAGGCGCGAAATCTGTTCCTCGGCATCGTGCTCCTGCTGTGCGAATGGCGCGATGCGCACCGGGCTGGCAAGGACGCGTCGAGTCCCGATTTTCCCGTCACGATGGGCGAAGTGCTGCGGCAGTCGTCGGGCAATGGCATGCCAGTCAAAACCTATTTGCAGCGAGCGCTGGTCCGGCATCGTGGCTTGCTCTCGCAACAATGCGTGGATGCACTGAATCGCTTCCTGTCTAATGACGACAAGGTGCTGGCGAGCGTGTTGGCGACCTTCAATGCGCCGCTGACGATCTGGGCCAACCCGATTGTCGACGCAGCAACGAGCGCGGACGATTTCGATCTGCGCGATCTGCGGCGCCGACGTATTTCCATCTATATCGGTGTCACGCCAGATCATCTGGCGGAAGCAGCCTTGATCGTGAACCTGCTCTTTTCGCAGATTATCAACTTGAACACGAAGCAGCTGCCCGAAGCCGATCCTACACTCAAGTTCCAATGCCTGCTTGTGTTCGATGAGATGACGGCAATCGGAAAGATCCACATTCTTCCGCGCGCGATTGCCTATATGCCGGGTTTCAACCTGCGTGTGCTGTCGATCGTGCAATCGATCGCGCAATTCGAATCCGTTTACGGGCGATCCGATGCCCGTACCATCATCACGAACCACGCGATGCAGATCCTCTATGCACCGCGCGAGCAGAAGGACGCGAACGAATACTCGGAAATGCTCGGTACGTTTACCGACCAATCGCGCAGTGTGAGCCGCCCCAACGCATTTTTTGGCGGCCGGGGTGGTTCAAGCGAAAGCGTATCTGAACAGCGCCGGCCGTTGCTGTTGCCGCAGGAATTGAAGGAACTGGAGCGCGACAAGGAAATCATCTTGCTCGAAAACACCAAGCCGATTTTGGCCGACAAGATCTGCTATTGGCGCGATCCCGAGTTTGCGGCCCGCGTCATGCCGGCACCGTCCGTGCCCACCCTGAACATGGAGCATTTCTCCGCGGTGGTCCAGCGTCGCTTGCGCGACTTGCATCCCGATGAGCTCGACCCGCAGGACGCGGGGCTCGTTCATGTGCCGCACGAGTACCTTGAAGTACTGCAGGCATGGAATCCGCGCGATCTGCCGCCGAACCTCGCAGACCTCAGCGAGGAGGAGGCTGTGGCCTATGTCGAGCGGCATTTCGTGCTGCTGGGTATGCCGGCCGGTAAGGTTGAGCAGGTGAGACGTTGCCTGAGCGCAAGCGATCTTGATGTGGCTGAGCTCGATTTTGTTGAACCGGCGCGCCAGGCAGCCGTGAGCGGTGCGCCAGTCGGGGAAGTCCGGCAATGACGACGCCCTATGTACACGATGTGGATCGTGCACGTGCAGCGCTTGCCGTCATTCCGGCCGACGACTATGGGACCTGGGTCGATATGGCGTTCGCGCTCAAGCAGGGCTTCGGCGACGAAGGTTTTGAAATCTGGGACGCGTGGAGTCGGACGGCACCCAACTATAACGAGCGTGCAGCTCGGACTACATGGCGCTCGGCCAGCGCATCCGGTGGCAAGACGCTCGCTACGCTTTTCTGGCAGGCGCGTCAGCACGGCTTCGATCTGAAGCGGGCGAATTATCCGAATCGCATGACCACCGTATTGGCGGCGTCACCCGAGGTATTGGCTCAGCGCGCACGGGAGGAGGTTCAACTTCAAGCACGTCACGCAGCTGTTGCTCAAGAGGCCGCATCGATCTGGCAGTGGGCGAGGCCAGTCGGCCCGGCGCATCCCTATCTTGTACGTAAACACCTTGAGCCGCCATACACGCTGCGCGAGCTCGATGCACTTGAACTGCGTGCGCTGCTTGGCTACCTGCCGGCCAGCGAGGAAGTACCGCTGCATGGACGTGTTTTGATCGTGCCTGTTGGGAATGGGTTGATCTCGACGCTCGAACTGATCGACGAACACGGGCGCAAATCATCTCTGGCTGGCGGCGCGAAAAGAGGCGGCTACTGGACGACGGAGCCGAGATGGATTCCGGCCAGCGCTCCGTCGCGGGTTTTGGTCGCAGAGGGTATGGCGACTGCCCTGGCGGCCTCCAGAGCCACAGGTTGGTTCGCGACGGCGGCGCTGTCCAGCGGGAACCTGGGGCTGGTAGCGAAGAGTTTGCGTGAACAGTATCCCGCCGCGGAGCTGATCGTGCTAGGTGAACTGGGTCGTGGCGAGCCGCAGGCACGGGCGCGGCGTGCGGCGGAAGATGCGAGTGCGCATCTGGTTTGGCCACGATTCGCCGCAGATGCGCGTATCCGCGACATGGTACCGAATGACTTCAGTGACATGGTGGTGCTGAGCGGATATGAAGCGGTCGGCGAATACCTGCGCGCTGTGGTCCGTACTGTTGTCAGGGCAGATGGCCAATCGGAAATCTTCGCCGAATCCGGTGTGACCGTGGTTGATGTCAATGAGCATGAGGAGGACGGAAAAGTGAGCAACGTCAAGGAAACGCTGTTGACAGGAGATGACGGTACGTCGCGTCTCCGGTCCTCAAAGCGCGGTGCACCGAAGCAGGCTACGCCGGATGTGCCGGCAACGGAGCGTGCATCCGGCTCCGCGTCACCCTCGGTGGATGCTCCATCTGACACTCTGCCTGTTGCGGCGCCATCGGCTACCGATCCGACTCGACTTGCGTCGACCCGTCCACCAATCGGCGAGGCGCTGTTTGGCCTTGCTGACGTTCCGAACGAGGTCAAGGCGCTCGCGGAGCATCGGTTTGGCTCACCGCTGAGGCTGGGCACGCCGCGCGAAAACGGTGGCCCCTATCGGGGTGAGGTCTTCAACACGGAGCGCTATCTAATCCAGCAGGTCGCGACACGCAGTGTCGTGTTCCACCGCAAAGATCGAATGACATTTGTGTCCGACCGTCTGAAATGGATGGATGAAAACTCCCGTTTGAATGGATCCGAGTTGCAAGTGGGCTATGACGGCGATCAGGCGAAGGTTTATCCGTGGGACCGGGCGCGCGATCTGCTGGAACGTATGGTCGGTTCACTGAAGAAGTCGGTCCGTGAGTTGAACTACAGCCCCAATCTTGAGGCGATGCTCGATCAGTTGCAGGCGAGATCCTGGACGCGCATCCGTGAAGCGCGTGCGGCCGCACTCGAGAAGTCGCGGGAACATGATGTGTCTCGCAAAGCCGGTTCAATGCCTGACCGATAAGGCATACCAGCATCGAGCCGACATTCAACGTCGATCTTTAGAATGCGAGGTGCCACATGGCTCTGAGGACTTTCGCGAACGACGCCGATCCAGTTATCAACGTGATCGAACAGGATTTGACGGCCAGCGGTGGAGGACCGGCTGCGTTGGACGAACGCCAGGGCAGGCTGGAATCAGCTGCGCTAGCAGCCGTATCGGCCCGGCGCAGACGTGAGTTTGATGCCGCCCGGGCGAGATTGCGGGAGCAAGCGATCCGCGACGATGCGACCACACGGTCGAGGGCTCAGACTCGCCCGCCGAGCGGGACTCAGGCCGACATGAGTTTGACGAGTGCGCCGCTTGACCAGTTGCCCGAACGTGTGCGCAAGCGTTACCTGCGCGCGGGCAACCAGTATTTCCTAAAGGAGGCGCCGTATCAGCTTGCATTTGAAGATTTAGGGTCATACCTCGTAACTGAGCACAACCGGCCGGATGTGGTCGAGTCGATGATTGACATGGCGCATGCAAAATCGTGGCGGCGCATTCGTGTGTCGGGCCACGAAATGTTTCGTAGCGAGGCGTGGTTCCAGGGCGCGCTGCTCGGCATTGACGTGAACGGCTACGCGCCCAAAGCGGCAGATCTGGCGCGCCTGACGGAGGCGCGGCAAGCGCGGTTGGACAACCGCATCGAGGTGGTCGAGCAAATCGACGCGCCGACGGCCGCGAGCGCGGCGGCTCGTACAGATAATCCGCCTGTGATTTCAACTGTACCCCGAGCCGGCGTAGGCACGAATAGCGACCGAAAATCTCCATCCACATCGGTCCTTGCGTCGATGTCTGAACTGCCTATTCGTGATGGCGGCCGTACCGCTGAAAACGACGAGGCCGATATCCCTCGGAAATACGTCGGAGAGCTGCTCGAGCATGGCGCGGCCCCATATCAGCACAATCCCGCGCGCAGCGGCTCGTACTACGTGGTATTTCGCGACGAGGCGGCCGTCGATCAGGTCGTGTGGGGTGTCGATCTCGAGCGTGCGGTGCGGGAGGCGAATGCCCAGATCGGGCAGCAGGTGACACTCGAAAATCTCGGCAAACGCCTCGTCACCGTGCGATTGCCGATTTTGAATGACGAAGGGAGCGTGATAGGTGAAGAGGAGAAGCTCGTTCATCGAAATACTTGGCAGGTAGAGACCGTGCAGCGGGACCATGACGTTGCAGTCTCGAACAAGCCGGACTATCCGCAGGTTGAGCAAGCTGGATCTACAGATTCACTCGGTGTTCCAGTCGACGAGACAGCACCGCACAATATCCGCGATGCGCGCTATTGGTCCAGGCAACGGGCATTGCATGTAGCCGTGCTCACGGCGGCCATGCGAGAACAGGGTTTTAGCGAGCGCTCCGTTACCCGAGTTCGGCAGCACGCTGAACGCATGCTCGAGGCATTCCGGCGCGAGGGCATTCCGGTGCCTACGCCGAAAGTATTCGATCCGAACGCGCCGTCGGGCCGGGATCGGCGTAAGCATCAGGTGCCGGAGCGCATGCCTGCCAGCGAGCTCGAGCGCACACCAGCCGAGCCGCCGCAATCAGCACCGTCTCGCTGAGGCTAGTCGTGGTCGTGCGCGAGCGCTTGTGCGTCGAACTCGGGGAAATCAGGGTGCGCTGGGAATACTGGTGTGCTCGCCGAGGTGTGACGGCGGGCGAGGGCGTGCGTCAGTTGATCGCAACGGCTGTGCGTGACAATGCGGCAGACGGATCCGGCACGACCAAATGGCGCTTGCCTCGACCGGTGGTTGGAGAGCCGCGTCATCGCATCGAAATCCGACTGACCAATGCGGAGCTGAATGCGGTCGAGCGGTGCGCCGCAGCAATAGGTCTGCGCAGTAATCGCTGGATCGTGTCGTTGGTTCGGGCGCAATTGACCCGGGAACCGCAATTGGGCGTGTCCGAATTGAATGCGCTCTCCATATCGAACCAACGACTTGCTGAGATCAGCCGTTTGTTGGGCGAACTTGCACGTGCCGACGAAAACGAACTTGTGCGTCGAGATCTGGTGTCCGAATCGGCAGAATTGCAAAAGCGTATTGACGAACACCTGCGTACGGCAGCTGCGATCATGCGCGCGAACCTCGATCGATGGAGCCGCTGACATGTCATATCCGAAAATCTACATCGATGCGATGCTCGTGAACTGGGGCGACCGCCTGTTTCATGATCCGCTGCGACATGCGCAGGCATCGCGACTCTCACATGTGGGCATTCGCGACGCTGCCGCTCGCATGCGTGCGCAGATCGCCCGCACGCTCAGACGCGCTCCGGAAGTCATGGTCAAGATTACCAACCAGGCGGCGAGTGCACAGGGCATGGGAGCTGTACGTCGACATCTGCGCTATATTTCTCGCAACGGCCGGATCGAACTGGAGGATCAAAACGGCGCCTGTATTGAAGGCAAGGATGCGCTAAGCGATCTCGCGAAGACCTGGCAATTCGGCGGTTGGGGTATCCCCGAGGCCAGCACGCGCCGCGAGACTTTCAACATCCTGCTGTCGATGCCACCCGGAACGGATCGGAAGGCAGTTCGCGATGCGGCTCGGGATTTCGCGGCGCTTGAGTTCGGTGATGGCCGGGCGTACGTTTTCGCTGCGCACAATGACGAAGCTCATCCGCACGTGCATCTGAGCGTACAGGTACGTGGTCCGAATGGGCATCGTCTGAATCCACGCCATAAGGATCTTCAGCGATGGCGGGAGCGTTTTGCGGAGAAACTGCGTCAGCACGGTGTCGAGGCGAATGCGACGCCTCGACGTGTGCGCGGCGTGACGCAGCGCTACCCGAAGCAGCCCGTCGTCCATATGGTCGAGCGTGGAGAAATGCCGAGGTACTGGAGATCGATGCCGACCGATGCTCAGCGCGATGCAGTATGGGTCGCGCAAGGTGGCGCATTTACCGCCTGGCGATCAATGGCCTATGCAATGGCGAGGTCGGGTGTCCGTGAGGATCGGGCAATGGCCGTTGAGATGGCGTACTTCGTCGGGTCCATGCCGGTGCAACGAGATCGAACAATGGCAGGGCGTGCGAGGCGCGAGATGCCGGATCGACAGATGCCAGATACTGTCGAGCGTTCCGGTGGCGCCAGGCACGATGTGGAACGCTAATGGCCAGAGCGCATGATGGCTGTCGTTATCATGGTGCGACTCGGCAGCAATCATATTTACAAGCCGAGTCCCGGATGTTTGGAAACTTGGTGCCTGGTTGGGTACGCGGCCCGTTGTCCCCACATGCGAAGCGGTCTTCTACGCTGGCCTGCGGATGATCCGTCGGCCCTTGGTTGCCGGCAATCTCGAACAGTGCCCAGTCTTGCCCGTTGTGTTGCGACTTGAGCCCGCAGTTTCGAGCCGCTAGGCTCATTCCCGATCGGAAAGCCATGCTGGCCCGGCCTTGAATGTCGCGACGAGCAGAAACAGGAATGTGATCGCGAGAAGCGGGATGCCGTAGATCGCCACCGGGAAAAACAGCACGAGCTGCAGGACCGATCCGGGAACACCGTACATCAGCGCTGTGTTTCTGATGTTTTCGTACATCAATCGGATGACTGCCGCAAGCCCCATTGCTATGAGCACGAGCCCCGCCCTTGTTGGTTCGTGATGCAGTAGTGCGAATCCCCATCCGACATATCCCCACCATATGAGATTGATACCCACTGCGGCAAGCCAAAACCCACGCGCCGTGAAGAAACTGTAACCGTACCGATGTCGCGAGTGACGATCAAAAAGCTGAATGCTTTTTGCAATCGCGATGACAGTACCAAGGATGATCGCAAGTTTGAGATATTCCACGGAACGTTCCTCCAGAGTGTGGCGCCTGATCGGGGCGCCTCCTTTGGCGACATGAACGGCTCCTCAGCGAAATGTGACGAGTCGGTTGCCCTGCCTTCCAATATAGACAGACAGACCGAGAGCAGAAAGTTTGGACATCTGAAATATCAGCGAGTCATTTTTCTGCGAATCTCCGTATGTGGAAGAGAACAGGTCTTGCTATGAGCGAAACTGTGGACGAATGCGAAGAACATTGGAGTTCTTCGTAGCGCGCGCTGCAGGCGTTGATCTAGATGACACGCGCAACATCGGACCAGCCTTGGTTTTCGAGGAGCGTCGCAATGGCGCCAAAAACCGGCGCAAGCCTATCCTGCCATGCCTCGATTCCCGTGTTGTTTTCTATACCGCGTGTGACTTTCTGGCGCTCGATGTGTAAGCCATGTACAACGCGAATTCGCATCCATGTAATTGCAGTGCGCGCCGCGTTTGACGTAGTGATGCGAAGAAGTATTCGGCACGCGAGCGCCCGATCAATCCCTGTCGAGATAGACGCAGAGGTGCCGAGGACGTCCTGCAGTGCCCAGTGAGTGGATGGTGGGCTCGGCGTATCGCGCATGTCGTGCGGGTGATACTTTTGTTTGATCCGCAGTCCCACCGCGATGAAAATTATCGCGAAGCGCACTCGCGTGTATGGCATATGCGTGGCAATGGCGGGTCGAGACGAGTGAGCGTCGCGTTCGTGTACCTGAGACATGAGTTGCGTCGTGGCGTATCTTCGGTGCGAATCTGCGAGCGCATTATGTTCACCGCGATTACGCTGGTGTGCACGAGTGGGAGAGCAGCTGAAAGGCCCGTGAAAATCGAGGACCGCTTTGGCAATCGGCAAAAAATATTCTCGTTCCGTCAATGTCATCTGCATTCCGATGTATTCCGTCGTCGTCGAAGCACGCACGAAGCAGGTGTTGACGGCGAGTGAGTGTGTGCGCAATATGGAGCGAAGCTTGTGTATCGGAGTGAGTCATGTCAGACGTCAGGAACTTCACGCGAGGGCAGTGGGAAGCGTTTGGACGCAGACTGAATGCGCTGCCGGAAAAGGCGAAACACGACCAGCCGGTCAAGGTGGGCGATGGCGTGAAATCCATATGGACACAGATCGTTGCGGCGCGGGAGAAGGGATACACGATGCCTGAGCTGATCGAGCAGGCCGCGCAGGAGGGCATTGACGTGAGTCTCAATTCCTTGAGATATGCGATGCGTTGCGCTGACGGAAGGGGGCGAATGCGGCGGGGTAGTCGGGACGCGTCGCGGGAGCCGGTGACACCGCCACCGAGGGGCCGGAAGTCCGCCCAAGGCGAAGCGCCACTTGAGGAGCCGCTACGCGCCGGAATACACCCAAAGGGAGACAAGGAGGTGACCAAACCGGAGCAACAGGTACAGGGCTTTCTCGGGTTCCCGATCAACTCCGATACCGAGAACTTGTAGAGGTTACGCATGGCGACGGAAAATCCCCCTATCTATATGGTCGGCGGCAGCAAGGGCGGTGTTGGTAAGAGTTTCGTGACGCTGGCGCTGGTCGATTATCTTCGACGCACGGAGGCCAATGTCGTGCTGGTAGAAACGGACACGTCCAACCCCGATGTCATGAAGGCGGTCCACGACGAGATCGTATGCGGGTCGTGTGATCTGGACGACGTTAGCGGCTGGATTGACTTCGTCAATTTTTGCGATGCGCACCGGGATGCGACGGTTGTCGTCAACACGGCGGCTCGGAGCCAGGCGGGCGTTGCGCAGTACGGCGGGACGCTCGCCAGCGCACTTGATGAACTGGCCCGGCGTCTCGTTGTGTTGTGGGTCATCAACCGGCAGCGCGACAGCCTTGAATTGCTTCTCAGGTTCGGTGCGACGTTTCCGAATGCGCTCACGCACGTCGTACGCAACGGCTATTTTGGGCCGCCCGAGAAATTCACTCTGTACCGGGATTCGCAATTGAGAAAGGCGGTCGAGGCTCAGGGCCAGTCACTGGATTTTCCCGACCTTGCCGATCGCGTCGCGGACGAACTGCGCAGCCAGCGTCTGTCGGTACACAAGGCGGCGGAAACGATGCATATTGGCGAGCGGGCGGAACTGCTGCGCTGGCGCGCAGTGTGCAGCACGATGTTCGCCAGGGTGACGACTCATGCGTAAGAGGCGGGCTGGGTCGCCTGACGCGCTTGCCCGCCTGTTTCTCGAGGCCACGGGCGAATTGCCCGATGACGGTAGTCTGCTGCGGATGCGGCGGGTTTCCGGTGCGTTAAACCTGCGGGACAACGATGCCCTGTGGTCGATGATCGTGGCGCTTGAATACTACGCACGGCTGTACGAGGCGATGCCTGATCGTATCCGCAGGGCCGGGGAAGGAGGTTTCGACGCTGTGCGTCGAGAAGTCGATGAGGCGACCGGGGCCTTGATGCGCCAGCACCGCGACGCGCTCGCGCGCTGCAAGGCGACGATCCAGCTGGCGGAGGACATGACGCGTGAGCACGAAGCGGGGTATCGGGCTGCGCTCGCCTCGCTCAATGAGGCATCAATAGTCGCGTTCGCCGACCGGCTGGCCAACCGGGCTGCGAAGATCGCAGGCAACCGAATGGTCGGCGCAGTCGCTGTGGCGGCGCGGGATCAGCGGGCGCGAATGGATGAGGCGGTGGGCGTGTTGGGGAGCGCGATGGCCGATGCCCTGAAACGGATACAGACGGGTATCGAGTTGACTGAACGGCGTTTGACCCGCGCGCTGGCTCGCCTGCTGTTCGCCGCGGCCAGCCTTTTTGTGACGTTTCTCGCTGTCGCATTCTGGCTAGGTGAGCATGTCCGATAAACAGTATCGGGTTCGGCTCTTGGGTGGGAGTTTGCCCGATCGTCGCGGCACCCGTGTCGCGCGCGGCATTCCTGTCATGGCGCGCCAGCCCGCACTCGATAGCGAGGTCGCCTTGCGAGTCGACGATGATGAACGCACCGGCTTCGCCCATTTGCTGCGTGCTCCATGCTGGTGTGTGCATTTCGGCCACCCGAATCGCAGCGGTGACGATGTCCAGTTCGGTTTCGATCCGTTCGCATTCCTCCCAGGCATTTCGTCGTCCTCCGACAGCGCGTCGTACTGGTCCCGCAAGCTTGTCCTGCGGGGCGGTCAGGACATTCATTTCGCGTTGCTCGTCTCCGGTACACGGGGGCGCAGTCGGAGCGAGCCTGTCGTAGTGGTTCAGTTCGAGTACGTCACGCTCGATGCGCATTTCGGTCCAGTTCCACGCTCGGCACGAATGTCCCCTACTACCGTTTCGAGTTTTTCGCCCCGAAGACGTTGCAAGTGCTGTGTCAACGATGAATCCGGTGTTTTCAGCGTCGCTGAACAGGTCCCGCCGGACAAGGCCGTCCACAGTCTGGTAGGCGGCAGCGGCTGCGTGCGCGTATTGAGTGGTGAGCGTCGGAGGCTGGAATACGGTACGGTCACGATGGCTTGTTCGTTGCCGAAGTAGGTTTCGAGCATGGCGGTCGATTGGGCAGCGCCAGGATCGGGGGTTTCGGTTTGGGTTTATGCGGCTGACTCTAGAAAATGGAAAGAAACGTTCCGGGTCGCGCTTCTTCCTGAACCTGTTAGGACATGGCCCGGATAGGACGTCTGACAGATTGGGACGCTTGAGGCGACATGGCGTCGCCCCAAGCGCTTACGCCTTCATTTGGCGCATGGCGTCGGCCAGCATCCAGAGGGCGCGATTGAGCTTCACGTTCTGATCGATGCCTGTGACGGGGCGGGTGGACATTGCCCGGCCGGTTCGCGAGCGCCCGTGCAGCCCGCCTTTGGTGAGGTTCTCCTGCACCCGGTTGAACACCGTCCAGAGATCGTCGCGGCGATCCTCGAAACGGCGCGGGGCAAGCAATTGGCTCTCGGTGACAGGGGAGGGGGCCTCCGTGTCAGTCGGGTCGTAGCGCAGTGCAAGGGCGGAACGGGCGAACGCGTGCTGTTCAGCGCGGTCCAGTTCGACGCCGCGCATGCTGTCGGTCTGCTCGCGGATCAGGTCGAAGGTGTCGAGCACGTCGAACGCGCCATCGATGACGTTCCGTGCGATGTTGCCTTTGTGCGGTATGCGGATATCGCGCACGCTGTCGCCAGCGACCATGCCGTTCTGGCAGACGAAACGCAGCACACCAGCCAGCATCTGGTAGCTGCTCGTGCCGTCGTGCGAGTTCAGCAGCACGACCTCGTTGGCTTCTTCCCCGACGATCTGGGTGGCGTGACGAAGCCGGAGCATGTGTTTCGTGTACTCGCGCTTGCCTGGATCACGCACGCGGCTCTGGCAGACCATGAACGGCTGGAAGCCTTCATTGCGCAGACCGCGCAGCACATCGATGGTGGGAATGTAGGTGTAGCGTTCGGAGCGGCTTGCGTGCTTGCCGTCCGCGAAGATTGACGGCGCGACGCTACGGATCTGGTCGTCCGAGAGGGGCGAGTCGGCGCGCAGTATCGGCGAGCCGTAACGGAATGAGGAAGCGAGTTGCATGGCAGTCTCCACAGTCAAGGTTGAGGGCTGAGATGGGGCGGAGGAATGCGCTGTACCGTTGAGGCTGGACACCTTCCGGTGGAACTCGGGGTCGGCCTCGCTGCCGCGAGGCGCCCGGGTTTCCGCCCGTGCGACTGATGGAGCCGATAGCGCGCGGGCGTCAAGGAAAAAGGCGAGGGAGGGGGGCGGGTAACACGGTCCCTCGCCCCTTGATGCCCGCGCGCTATCGGCTACTGTCGCGGGTCGAGGGCGGGAACCTGGGTGCCACGTGCAGCACGTGCCTCGAGTTGACCGGACAGGGTCGAGGCTGAAAGGCTGGCGGATGAGCGGGTTGACTGCTATGCCAGGGATTGATCCCCGTTAGGGGCGACACGCGGAACAGGGCCCGACGCGCAGCACGAAAGCCTGGTCACGACGCGTGAGCGGCGGCAGGCATCCGACGTTGGCCTAGGTCGTATGGCGCGCGCAGGCTACAACGGCAACGCGTTGTCAGCGGGCTTGGCCGAAGGTCTGAAATCGTTTTTCAGGACGATTCACGTGCGGCGCGCGGTGCGATGTGCGGCACCGCCACGCCGCGGCATGTCACGCGCGTCGCGGCAGCCGCACCGCGAATACCGTTTCCGACGCGTCGGAGCGCGCGTCGATCCGCCCGCGATGCGCGTGGGCGATTTCGCTAGCGATGTACAGGCCGAGGCCCAGTCCGACGTCCTCGCCGCTTTTCTCTGATGGACTGGTGCCGCGTTGCAGCGGATCGAAGATGCGCTCCAGCAGATCCGGCGCGACGGGCGGACCGCTGTTGCCGATCTCGATCGTCACTTCGTCGTCGCTCGCGATCGCGCTGGCGCGAACCGGCGTATTGGCCGTTCCGTACTTCAGCGCGTTGGTCAACAGATTGCTGAGCAACTGCTGCATCCGCTGATCGTCCCAGTTGCCGCGGAGGTCGCCGCGCACGTCGACATTGATTTCGCGGTCCGGATGCGCGGCCCGCAACTCATCGACCACATTGGCCACGACATGGGCGAGATCCGCGTCGCGGCGAATCACGTTGATGCCGAGCCCGAGCTGCGTCCGGCTGAAATCACACAGGTCGTCGAGCAGCGACTGCATGCGACCGCCGCTTCTGATCAGCCTGGCGGCGGCTTCCGACACCTTTTCGCCCGCATTGAGCGCCGACAGATAGCTTGCCGTCAGGCGTATCGTTTGCAACGGCGTGCGCATGTCGTGCCCGAGCATGCCGAGCAACAGGTTGCGCGCCTGCTCGACCTGCTCGGTGAAGAACGCGACCGATTCGGCGAGCGCCTGATCGATCGCTTCGTTGAAGCGGATCATGTCGTCGAGATCGGGCGGGCTTGGCCGACACTTGTCGATCCACAGCCCCAGCACGCTGGCGCGCAGCGCGCGATACTCGGCCGCCAGCTGATTGATGTCGAAGCCGCGCCGCGCGCGCAGCACGGCATGCGTCTGGGCGGCCGTTTCGGAGGCATTCGTCGGCTCGGGTGCGCGGCCGAGCGATTTTTGCCGCTGTTCTTCCCGCGTTTGCGGGGTTGCGATGTCCTTGGCAATTGCCTCCAGGATCTGGCGCGCATGGTCGCGCAGCGCGTGGGAGTCCATGGTTCTCGCGGCCGGGAGCAGCGTTGCAGCGAACGCTTCCCACTGCGCGAGGATCGGTTCCATGTTGCGCGTGATGAATTCGGCTAGACGCATGTCGCCCCTCCTGACGGAATGAATGGTGGACGCTTCTGTCGATGCGCACGATATCACGTCAATGCCGGGAAACGGGATGATGCGCGTGCTGGCGCGGGGGCGAGCGGTTCCCCGGGCGCCCGGGATCGCGCACGGCGGGGGCGGTTCGATCGCGAGCGGTGGGTCGGGCGCGAGGGTAGTCGACCGGTCGGCGGTTGCCGTCGCCGGGGGAGTGCGGGCCGTCCCCCGCTTCAGCCCCGACCGCGCGTCGCGACGACCACGGCCACCGGCAGCGCCGACAAACACCGATCGAGCCGCAGCATGCCGTCATGCGTCTCGACCGCGCCGCCGCCGTTCAGGCAGTCGAGCCACGGCCCGCCCGCCACCGGCGGCAGCACGACCGCCGTATCGCCCCATTCCCGAGGCTCGATGCGCGGCAAGCCCGGCATGTCGCCGAGCAGGCGGCACGCGAGCCGCATCACGACGACCACGACGGTCGCCGTGTCGTCGCGGCGGGCGAACGCCACCGCATGCCGCCCGAGCGGACCGCGCACGCGCAGCGGCACGTACGCGCCGTCCGCGAACGTCGTCCGCCGGTGCGCGCGCAGCGCGAGCATCCGCTCGATCAGTGCGCGCTTCACGCGCGCGTCCGGCCAGTCGCGTAGATACGCGGCGACCGGCCGATCGACCGGCTCGGCCGCGAGCTGCGCGAACGGCACCTCGCGCCGGTTGTCGGGATCGACGAGCGAGTGATCCCATAACTCGGTACCTTGATACAGATCGGGCACGCCTGGCGACGCGATGCGCAGTGCCACCTGCGCGAGACTGTTGACGACGCCGGCCGGGGCGATCCGCGCGACGAACGCATGCAGCCGATGCAGAAAATCGCCCGCACCGCGCGGCGTGAGGATCGCGCGCACGAACTGCTCGCTCGCGCGTTCGTAGTCCGCATCGGGCGCGAGCCAGTCGGTGTGCTGCTTCGCTTCGCGCAACGCCTTGGTCTGCCAGCCCACCACACGCTCGGCCAGCGCGGCGACGCCCGCCGCGTCGTCGGGCGCGAGCGTCGGCGGCCAGCAGCCCACCAGCGTCTGATACAGCATGGCCTCGGCCGCCGGCCCCGGCGTCCACGCCAGATCGCGATGCGCGGCGCCGCGATGCGGCTGGTTCAGCGCCGACCAGTCGAGCGACACCGCGCGCCACGCGTCCGGCACTTCGCTCAGCACGGCGAGCCGCGCACGCGCGTCTTCGCCGCGCTTGTGATCGTGCGTCGCGGTGGCGACGAGCGTGCGCGGCACGCTGCGCGCGCGACGCCGGTTGCGCGCGTGGAACGCGCCGCGCGACAGGCTGAAGTCGCCCGCGTCGGCGCCGACCTCGTTGCGCGACAGCAGCCGGCCGTAGCGGTAGTTCGCCGTATCCTCGACGCCCTTCGCGGCAAGCGGCGCGCTCAGCTGTGCGAACGCGACGCGCACCGCGAGCAGCGCGGCCGGATCGGCGCGCGGCACGCGGATGCCGGGCAGCCCGAGCCAGGCGGCGGCGCGCTCGAGCGCATAGCGGTCGGACGGATCGATCGCCGCGCGGGCCGCGTCGTACGCGCGTTCGAGCACGCGGCGATCGGCGTCGCCCGGTTCGTCGCCGAGCGCCGGATACATGCGGTACACGGGCAGGTGTACGGCGAGTTCGCCCAGCACGCGGTGCAGCGCGTTGCGGCTGATGTCGCGGGTCGCCGGCGCGGCGCGCGCGATGCGGTGCAGCGCCCGCGCGAGCCGCGCATGCTCGCCCGCGAGCTGGCGCGCGAGCACGCGCCGCTTGCCGGCGATCGCCTCGTCGGCGAAGGTGCGCGTCGAGCCCGACACGGCGGCCCAGTGCGCGGCGAGCGGCGCGGCGCCGGCCGGGTCGTGCAGCAACGCGGCGACGTCGTTCATGAAGTCGTAGCCGGTCGTGCCGTCGGCGTGCCAGTCGTCGGGCAGCGTCTCGCCCGGCGCGAGAATCTTCTCGACGACGAGGAACGGCCGCTCGTCGCGCTGCGCGGCGAGCCGCGCATGCAGACGCCGGCAATACGCGCGCGGATCGGCGAGGCCGTCGACGTGATCGACGCGCAGGCCGTCGACGAGGCCCGCCGCATGGAGCGCCAGCGGCAGCGCATGCACCGCGTCGAACACCGCTTCGTCCTCGACGCGCACGGCCGCGAGCGTCGCGATGTCGAAGAAGCGCCGCCAGTTCAGTTCGTCGGCGGCGGTGCGCCACCACGCGAGCCGATAGTGCTGGCCTTCGAGCAGATGGTGCAGGCAGGCGCGCGAGCGCGCGCGCCGCGGATCGACGCCGCGCAGCACCGCGTCGAACGCATGCGCGCCGTGCTCGGCCGCGTAGTCGCGCAATGCCGCGTGCGCCTGCGCGAGCCGCGCGCTGCCGCGCAGCGGCGCGGCGGCGAAGCGTTCGGCCAGCGCGTTCAGGTCCGCGCGGTTCGCGATGCGCAGGATCTCCGCATAGGTCGCGGCCGCGACCGGCAGCGTGCGGCCCGGGCATGCGAAGAAGAAGCGCCCCGTCTGCGGATCGACGTCGAGCGTGATGTCGCCGGCCGCGAGCGCGTCGCCGTACGGCGCGCCGAGGCAGGGCAGCAGCACCTTGCCGTCGAGCGCCGCATCGGGCGGATGCCAGTCGATGTCGAAGTAGTGCGCGTAGGGGCTCGCCGGCCCCCATTCGAGCACGTCGCGCCACCAGTGGTTCGATGCGCCGCCGACGCCCATGTGGTTCGGCACGATGTCGACGATGACGCCGAGGCCGCGCGCGCGCAGCGCCTCGACCAGTCGCTTGAAGCCGGCTTCGCCGCCGAGCTCCGCACTGATCGCGCGATGGTCGACGGTGTCGTAGCCGTGCAGCGAGCCGGGCTCGGCCGTCGTGATCGGCGACAGGTACAGATGGCTCACGCCGAGCCGCGCGAAATAGTCCGCGTGCGCGGCCGCATCGTCGAACGTGAAGCCCGCGTGCAGTTGCACGCGCAGGGTCGCGCGCGGCGTCATGCGTCCTCCCGGCGCGCAGTGCGTGCGCGTTCGATCGCGGCGATGCGCTCGCGCACCGGTGCGTCGAACAGCGCGTCGATCGCGCGCGGCAGTCGCCGCAGCCAGTTCGGATGGCCGCACGGCGGGCCGGGGAGGTTCGGCTGCGCGTCGAGGCCGAGCAGGTCTTCGAGCGGCACGATCGCGAGCGGCGACGGGCTGCGCGCGACGTAGGCGATGACTGCGTCGACCGGCGGCGCAGCGGGCGGGGGCATGGCCTGATGGGCCGCCGCGCAGCCGGCGCGCTGCAGCGCACGCCACAGCGCCGTGCGTTCGGTCGCCCGCTCGGTTTCCGCGCCGGCGGCAGCCGCCGTGAGGTCGGGATCGGGCGGCGACGGATCGCGGCCGGCGTCATCGGCGTCGTCGCGCAAGCACGGCGCGTTGCGTTCATCGCCATCCGCGCCATCCGCCCCATGAGCGGCCGCGGCCAGCCCGACGTCGTCGCCCGCGCCGTGTGCGGGCCCGTCGTCCCGCTGCGCGTGCGCGCCGCGCCGCCATTCGAGATCGACGCCGCGCCACCAGCCGGCGACGGTCGGCAGATCGTGCGTCGACGTCATCGCGACCGTGTCGCGATCCCAGTCCGACGGCGGCCGGAACGCGCCGTCGGCGTCGCGCTCGAACCACAGCACGCGCATGCCGGCGATGCCCTGCGCGGCGATCCGCTCGCGAAAGCCGGCCGGCACCGTGCCGAGATCCTCGCCGATCGCGATCGCGCGATGCCGGGCCGCTTCCAGCGCGACGATGCGCAGCAGATCGTCGAGCGGATAGCGCAGGTACGCGCCGTCGCGCGGCGAGCGGCCGTGCGGCACGATCCACAGCCGCGCCAGGCCGAGCACGTGATCGATACGGATGCCGCCCGCATGCGCGAACGCCGCGCGCAGCAGCTCGATGAACGGTGCGAAGCCGGTCGCGCGCAGCGCGTCCGGCGTCCAGGTCGTCACGCCCCACGCCTGCCCGTCGGTGTTGAACAGGTCCGGCGGCGCGCCGACCGACACGCCGCGCAACAGCGTCGTGCCGTGCGCCCATGCATCGCTGCCCGCGCAATCGGAGCCGACCGCCAGATCGGCGATCAACCCGAGCGCCATCCCTGCATCGCGCGCCGTCGCCTGCGCGCGGCCGAGCGCGTCGGACGCGCACCATTGCAGGTACGTGTGGAAGGCGATCGTGTCCGCGTGGGCCTGCGCGAACGCGTCGACCTCGGGCGACGTCGGGTCTCGCCACTGCGCGGGCCATTGCCGCCAGTCCGCGCCCATCCCGTTCTCGATGCAGAACGCCTGCAGCGCGTCGAAGCGCGCATGCGCGTCGAGCGCCGCGCCGCCGGCCGCGCGGAATCGTTCGAATGCGTCGCGCGCCGGCTCGCCGTTTTCGCGCCAGGCGTCGAAGCACGCACGCAGGCGCCGCAGGCGCAGCGGCAGCACGTGCGGCCAGTCGATCAGCGGCGTGTCGGGCGCGCGGCCGTCGGCGGCGGCCGGGTCGAGCGAGCGTCGCACGACGTCCGCGCCCGGCACCGCCTCGCAGTCGAGATACGCGACGTTGTGCCAGCGCCGCGACGACGGCGAATACGGGCTGTCGTGCTCGGGCAGCGCCGGATAGCCGGCGTGCGTCGGGCTGATCGCGACCGCGTGCGCGCCATGCCTTGCTGCGTGCGCGGCGAGTTCGGCGAGCGCCGAGTAGTCGCCGGCGCCGTCGTCGTCGGTGCGGCGCAGCCCGTACAGCTGCGCTGCGATTCCCCAGCGTCCTTCGGTTTGCGGCATGCGCTCGCCGGCGAACGGCCGCGCGCGCGGCGGCGCGATCGCGAGCGCAATGCGTCGTGCGCCGAGGTCGAGCGTGTGATAGCCGGGCTCGTCGAGCGGCGCCAGCGTGCCGGATTCGCCGCTCGCTGCGATGCGCGCGTCGACGTGCGCGCCCGATTCGAGCGTGACCCGGTAGCGCGTGCCGGGCGGCGCGACGGCGGGTGGCAGCGCGAGCGGCGCACCGGCGTCGCCGGTGACGAGCTGCGGCGGCGCGTTGCGCGCATCGGCAAGCGCGGCCGCGCTGTCGACGCGCTCGATCGGCGTGCCGCAGGGCCAGCCGAGTGCGTCGACCAGTGCGACGAGCGCGTCGTCGTCCACCCGACGCGCGACACCGCCCGCGTCGGTCCAGTCCGGTTCGAGCCCCGCGGCGCGCGCGAGCTCGGCGATCGATACGTCGGTCGTCATGTGTTAGCCGTCATGTGTTGGCCGTCGGTGCGTTCGCGCGATGCATCAGCGCGTCGTGGTTGACCGCGCCATCGCGCCAGGCGATGCAGCTGCGCGCCGGCAGTCGCCGGTCAGCGAGCCGGTCGCGCGCGCGCGGTGGCGTCTCGAACACGACCTTGCCGACCGGCAGCGTGTCGAGCACCGCATCGTGCGAGCCGGGATTGAAGGCGATCGTCAGCGTGCTGCCGTCGCCGAGCCGCCAGCGGGCGGCGAGGGCGATGGGGGTGTCGTTGGGGTTGCCGTTGCCGTGGCTGTCACCGGCGTCGCCACTGTCGTCTCTAGCAGCACTAGCGCCGTCAGCGCCGGCGTCGCCGGTACCGCCAGCTTCACCAGCGCCGCTCCCAGCAGCACCGGCAGCAGCACCAGCAGCACCAGCAGCACCAGCAGCACCAGCAGCACCAGCAGCACCAGCAGCACCAGCACCAGCACCAGCACCAGCAGCACCGCCGTTACCCACGCCCTCCACATGCGCCCCCAAC
>NZ_PQMX01000039.1:0-65389 GCF_004368385.1 Burkholderia sp. B10
GCCGATTGCCACGATCAGGTAGGGGGCTGTTGTTCGCCGGTGCATCGGTCGCCTCGCTGCATTTTTGGTGCGCCGGGCCCCGACGCCTGCTTTCCGGATACTAAAAAGCCGCGCTCGCCTTGGCAAGAGCCCATGCCGGTTCGTCGCGCCCCGGTCGGGACGGTTGGGGGCGATCGGGAAATAGGTATTCGTACCTTTCGTGCATATTCTGGCGCTTTTGATCAGACATGCATTTCTGTTCAAATGTCTGCAAAATCGCGTGTTGAAAAGATGTCGCAGGGGCGCGGAGCCTTGTGGGATAAGGGGTTACGGCGACTGACCACCAGATTTTGCACGAATCGGACGATTACTCCAGAAGCGGGCGCAGGCTGCAGGTTGGAGACCGAGTTCGACACGCAATGCCTACCGGGCCGTCAAGGCCGTCCTTACCGAAATGTTCGCACAGGGCTTCATTGAGGGCGAGCCTTCACGCTTCTTCCGGCACGGTGCGTTACCGTGGAACTCCGAAGACAGTCTACAGACTAGTCTGAGTGACGCGGAGCAAGAGCGCCTAGCCAAGGCTATCAAGTCCGATCTCATTGACGTTCACCATGGCCGCCTACCGCTGAAGCAAGGTGCCGTGCAGGGCCTCAGGCTATTGCTGGTGGCGCATCGCCAGGGGCTCAACCCGACACCCCTGCTCGAGATGTGCCGTGACGCGTTGGAGCCGGGATTCCTACCTGGCACGATCCGCATGCGCACTGCGAAGCATCGCAGCAAGAAGATCCGTTCCAGTATCGGCCGCGCTGCTCTTGAACGGCAAACTCCAACTAAACCGAGCGAGCAGGCCGCCGAGCAAGATCTTTGTTTCGACCTCTCCGAAGGTGCAGTGCTGCAACAAGCCATCGCCAGCACCCGCGAGCTGGTGTGTGAGGCACGACCTGCTCTGAAGCAGCGAATCTGGTTGTATCGCGCTGAAGCAAGTGCAGGGTCGACAAAGAGGGGCAACATCACCTGCCTCGACAGCAAGTCCCTCAATCGGGCCATTCAAGCCGTCATCCAGCGCCACAACCTGCTGGGAGACGACGGCCTGCCGTTGCGCCTCAATCTTAGTCGCCTACGCAAAAGTCGCTTCGATCGCGCACTGCGTACCGCCGACGGCGACATAGCGATCACCGCCAATCTGATGGGTAATACGCCGAGGGTGGCCCATTAATCAGCATTTCCCTAGGACATGGCTCCATTGATCATATGGCCCCGTACATCGACACGTCTCCGCAGGACACTCGGGGGCGGTAGCGGCGGTCGACTTCGGCGACGATTAGGTACTGAGGACGGCCCTCGGCCATGCCGTAATCATGTGGGAGGCCATGTTCGCGCCGTCCATTCGAATAACGTTTAAACGCGTTGACACAAGCATGCGCAATGTATATACTTGTTTATACGTTACAAGGAGGTTTGCATCATGGCAAAAACCGCAACGCTCACGATCCAGAAGTGGGGAAACAGCCTGGCTGTCCGCATCCCCGCAGCGGTCGCGCGCTCCGCACATTTCGAGGTCGATCAGGAGGTTGAGATCACGGCGGATGAGATCGGCGTGACGGTGCGCCCGGTGGGGCCGCGCAAGCTGACGCTCGCGGAGAAACTAGCGCAGTTCGACCCTGCGAAGCACGGTGGCGAGGCGATGGCCACGGGCCGTATCGGTGCGGAGGTGTTCTGATGGCGGGAGCTTTGTGGGCGCCCGATCGTCGCGACATAATTTGGATCGACTGCACCCCCCAGGTGGGCCGCGAGATGAAAGATCTGCATCCCATGCTGGTCCTGTCGCCCAAGGCGTTCAACGAGCGGACGGGCATCGTCATCGGACTCCCGATGACGACCGCCGAGTTCAACGACACAAACCCGTTTGCCATCAAGTTCAAAGGGCCGAAGAACGTCACAAGCTACGTGCTGGGCCATCAGCCGAAGTCGTTCGACTGGCGAGCGCGGGGCGCGAAAGCGCATCCGTGGAAGCGCGTGCCCGACGAAGTGTTCGCGGCTGCATGCGAGCAGTTGAATCAGATCATCGCGATTGGTGACTAGGAAAACAGTGAGCAATCGAAGTCAAGACACAAAAGACCTTGAGCGCGAGCTGAAGGCTGTGCTCCGGGCGATCGAATCTGCAAAAGTATCCGTAGCTAACCAACTCGGAAAGGGCGGTAACCTGCCGTATGCTCACAGTCAGTTGCAAGACGCGGAGCACATGCTCGAACGTGCGTTACGCAATTTGAAGTAGGAAAACACCGTGACGAAATCAAGGCGACCGGACCCGGACTTGTTGCCCGATGGCGACTATTGGGCGACGTGCCGCGAACGAAATGAGATTTCAGCCGCACTCAATGGTCATAGTGCCGTGTTTCCGCAAGCCAGGATGGTCGTTAGGAGCGGTTGGGCTTACTTCTATCGACGCGACGAGGAAGTGTGGAGCTGTAATGTCCGCTACGCAGCAGCGAATTTCGTGATTCAGATGGCATAGGAACACGCCGGCCGTGCCGGTGCAAGGAAGAGAGAACATGGACCCGAAATCGCCAGGCTACCTAGCTTTAATTGCGCAACGAGAGTCACTGGATGCGCAAATCATCGCTGCTCGCAAGGCCGAACGCGAAGTGGCGATCGGACAGATCAAGGCACTGATGAAGGAGTTGAGGGTCGGCCGGGATTCGTGAATTTTTCGCCAAAATGATCTTAAGCCGCTGATTCGAAAGAGAAATCGATGCTTGGATCGAGTGGCGCTGCCCTCCGCTGGAGATCTAGCAAATAGGAGCCGAGCCGGTTGATATGCTCGCGTCGATACGGCGAAAGCGCCTGTAATACGTCGGCATCGATCGGCAGGCCCTTGTCCTGCAGTGCCTTCAGTTTGCGCGACATCCACTGCACGTTGTACAAGATGACCGTGTTCGCGACAAGCTGGTTGTATTTGATAACCTTGCGCTGCTCGTGCCGGATATTTTCGGCGATCACTTCGCCGCCGAACATCAGCCATTTCGCAAAGTCGTTGAACTGCTCGCTTTTGTTCGTTGCCGCGTGGATGATCTGGCGCATTTCCGGATCGTCGATGTAGCGAAGCAAAAACATCGTGCGGATCACGCGGCCGAGTTCACGGAAGGCGAAGTACAGTTTGTTCTTGACGCTCTCGGAGCCAAGGCGACGCAGAATTGTCGACGGTGTGATCCGTCCCGCCTTAATCGACACCGCGACGCGCAGCATGTCGGGGAAATGTCGTTCGATGAGCCCCCAGTCGATGCGGGCCCGGAACAGCGATTCGATGTTCTTGTAGCGTCGGCGCCGATCGGCCTTGTAAAACACCAGTTCCTTGATGTCGCGGATGCGCGGCATCAGTTTGATCCCAAGCAGATGTGCGAGCGCGAACACCGGCGCGCTCTGCGCGTGCGTGTCGCCATGAACGGTATCGGGCTGCACGTCTGAGGCGTTTTTGATCAATCCGTCGAGAATGTACACCGCCTCATGCACGCCGCACGGGATGAAGTGGCTGAACAGCGCAATGTACATATCGGACACGTGGTAGTAACCGATCCCGCCATAGCCGCCATACCGAATATGGTATTCGGACAGCAGATTCTGTTCGTACAGATTCCACTTCGTACCGTCGGCCGACACCCGCTTGCCCGAGCCCCAGAATTTTGGTAGCGCGAATTGGTTGTACGCGTTGATCACCTTGACGATCGCCTTGTCGAGCCGTTCTTCGGTGACGTGCTTCAGGTTCAGCCACGCGACCTGCTTGCGACTCAGATTCTTGATCGAGCGTGCAGTCTGCGTGGGCCCGAGGTTACAGCCGTAGCAGAACAGCGTCGTGATGAAGCGTTTGCGCGGGTCGTCGACCTTCGCCTCGAATCCCGAGAGCGGGCCGAAGAGCCGGTGCAGATCGAGCCATTGCTCGGTTTCGGTGAGGATATCCAGGATACTGACCGGCCTCATCGAAGCAGTGATTGCCTGGTCGATCAAGGTCCGGTTGGGCGGATCAGGTTTCTTGTCGAGTCGGTGGAGGATAAGGCCCTGCGCGCCGATCTCGACGTGGTCGTTTTCCGGGAAACCTGCGTCAACCTTGTCGGAAAGCGCGCCGAGTTCGTCTTTCAGTTTCTGGACGAAGGCCCGGCTGTCGACCGGGAAGTCGACGAGTTCGCTGTAGCGCGGCAATTCCTCGCGGAATTCGTCCCACGACACTTGGTGTTCGCGCGGGTCGTCGTATTGATCGCTGCCCTCTACAAAGATGTCGCCTGAGTTGAGTTCCCGCATGACCTGACTGAACACGCATAGCTCGAAATATTTCCTGTGCAGCAGACGCGCCGCTCGTCCGTCCGGCAACACGCATCGCTCCCACTTCTCCGGGAGCCAGTCGAGCGGCAATTGCGCGAGATCGGCATCGCTGAGCAACAGATATTCGCGTCGCGACGTACGCAATTGCTTGATCCACTCAAGCGCACGAAGTAAGGCGTCGTCCTGCGAGCTGGGCTTCAGCGATAGTTGTTCGACGCACTGGAATAACAGCGAGCGTAGGTTTTTGTACGGCGCAAGCAGGAACGGAAAGATGTGATTGCCAGCCTGCGCGATATGCTCGTTGCAGCGGATCAGGACGGCATCGGGATCGTCGTTCAATGCGGCCCGCATCTGCGCGATGCGCATGGCTGCGGGCGTTTCGTCATCCTGCAGCACGTTCAGGACGTCGCGAAACTGGCTGACGAGCGACTGCAACTGGTCGGCGTGCGCGAGCTGGTACTGCTGGAGTCGCAGCTTGGCGGTGTGCTCGAGGTTGCGCACGGTCTTGATGAAAATTTCTGCGACGTCGTCGAGTGCCTTCTGGCGTTGCGCGAGCATGAACAGCAGCGCGAGCGTATAGCGCTTGGCGGGCTTGAGCGCCCGCATTTCGTGCACGTTAAGTGCACGACCCTCAGTGACGAACTGCATGCGCTTCGGGACCGAGAGCATGTTCGGCACAGGCGGCAAGCCGTCGGTCAACGCATTCATGGCGTGAATGTGCTCGAGGAAACTCGCAATTTCGCGTGGCCCGGGGCGCTTCGGCTCGCGCTTGAGTTCGTCCCACTGTGTTCGGCCGCGCCGGGTCAGAAACAGCGCGTCGACACGCTCCTTCAATGCGTCATCGAGCGAGTCGACGAAGGCGTGGTAAATCGATTCATGGAGCTGGCTGCGGGCCTGGCTAGCGATCCGAGTTAGTGTCGCGAGCGGCGGCAGTTCGTAGCGGCGCCGAACCAGCTCTTCCAGCATCACGTTGACGATGTCCGGCAATTCCGCCTTGGTCCGGGCCGCGTTGGCAGCTAACTTGGTCAGCCATGTTTGAACGGTGCTGTCGACGGGGAGAATCCGGAGGAACTCACGGAGGATTTTCTGGTGCCGGGACTTGCTGCCCGATCGGTCGTAGCGCGCGAGGGTTGTGCGCGGCAGCGGCCGGGCGCCGAGCACCGCGCACACGTGTTCGATGATGGCCGGCGGCACGTCCGAGATCACCGGCATGTACCCGAGACGCTGCAGCAGCTTTAGCTGTGCGAGGATCAGCACGCGCGTAGGCGCCTGACGGAACTGACCAAAGACGAATCGGATCTCGGCGGCACTGGGCGTGTAGACCGTTCGCAATTCTGCTGCCTCCGGTTCCGCTGGGAGTACCGGGTACGCACTTTCATGAACTTTGGTCATCAATGCAGCCTCGGTCTTGGCAGTCCCCGCAGCGCTGACCGATCAGCGCATCGGCGTATTGAAGCGCCCCGACAGCCCGACTGTGGCGGGGTCGGTATCACTCATGTCCATGTTCCTGTCGATGGTGCCTTGGGACAGTTCGTCGACCAGCGCGACAATCCGATCCCTGCGGTGTCGACCGTCCATCACGTGGGGAGGAGCGGCACCAGCTTGCCGTGAAGCGCAGGCGCCTCTTCCAGCCTCCCGCCGTCACCCAAAAACATAACGGGCTCTTTGCGAATGCCGATATCGGGCAATATGGCGCTTCCCGGATCGCGGATTATCGCCGCTTTCGCGCACCGCACGTGCTCGAGCGACTCGCTTACTTCAGCACCCCTTCAGCCACCAGCACATCATGCGCCGCCTTGAACGCACTGAGCCCATGCGGGATACCCGAATAGGCGGTCGCATGCAGCAGCGTCGCCTTGATCTCGTCGACGCTCACGCCATTGTTGAGCGCCCCCTTCACGTGCAGCTTGAGTTCGTTCGTATGGCCGCCGGCGGTCAGCATCGCGAGGTTGAGCAGGCTGCGTGTCTTGCGGTCGAGCGTGTCGTCGCCCCATGCCCAGCCCCACGCCCACGCGGTGGTCGCCCGCTGGAACGCCATCATGAAGGCGTCGGCCTTCTCCATCGACGCATCGACGTACTCGGGGCCGAGCACTTCCCGGCGGATCGGCAAGCCTTTCTGAAACAGCGCGTCGTCTTCGTTCATGATTGATCTCCTTCGTTAATCCAAAACCCTGGCGCACGCCGGACACCGGCCGCGCGCACGCGAGGCGTCCTTCGACGCGAAGAGGTAGCAAGCCAGCGCGGTGGCGACGAGGCCTACCATCCACGAGACGTCCGCGCCACCGAGAATCGACGCCCACGGTCCGTGGAAGAAGCTTTCCTCCATGAACGGCACCTGGACCGCGACGCCGAACACGTAGATCGCAATGGCCTTGACATTGAACGACCCATACACGCCGCCATTGCTGCTGACGATCTCCGCGACGTGGTAATGCCGGTTGTTGACCAGGTAGAAGTCGATCAGGTTGATCGCGATCCACGGCGCCAGCACGATCCGCAACGCGAAGATCGCGTCGAGGAAGATCGAGATGAAGTTGCTCGATGCCCACAGCGCGGTCGCGGTCGACGCCACCAGCAGCACCGCCGACACGACGACGCGCACGTTGCGGCCGGGCACCCAGTGCGGGCGGAACGTCTGCGCGGCGGTGATGAACGACAGCACCGCGCCATACAGGTTCATTCCGTTGTGGCCGATGATGTTGAACAGGAACAGGAAGATCAGCACGTAGCCGAACGCACCCGTCTGTTCGCGGACCGCCTGCATCGCGTCGGTCGAATGCCCGGTGCTGACGGCGAGCACGCCGAACAGGAACGCGAAGATCGTGCCCAGCGACGTGCCGAAATACGTGTACGCAAAGGTCTTCGCGAATCCGGCGGACGTCGGCAGATAGCGCGAGTAGTCGGACGTGTAGGGCGCGAAGCTGATCTGCCACACCGCGCACAGCCCGAACATCGCGAACCAGTTGGCGAGATCGAAATGACCCTGCTCGAAGATCCTCGCATCGACGCCCGGCGCCATCAGCGCGATGCCGATCAGCAGCGCGCCGCCCATGAACCACGCGCCGATCTTGTTGAAGCGATGGATGAAGTGGCAGCCGATCACGCCGACGAGCGTCGCGAGTACCGCGCCGACGACGGTCGCGACCGGCACGGGCACCGCGGGCGCCGCCGTGTGGAGCGTCTTGCCCGCGAGAATGATGTTCGACACGAAGAAGCCGAGGTAGATCAGCGTGGTGAATCCGACCACCAGCAGCGACCCGTACCGGCCGAACTGCGCGCGGCTCTGGATCATCTGCGGCACGCCGACGAGCGGCCCCTGCGCGGAGGTGAGCGCGTGGAAGATCGCGCCGAAGAATTGGCCGGCCGCGATTGCGAGAATCGCACTGACCAGGTCGAGATGGAACACCAGCACCGACGTGGCGCCCGAGATCACGGCCAGCGGCGCGACGTTCGTGCAGAACCACAGGGTGAAGAGGTCGGCCGGCTTGCCGTGCCGCGCCTCGGGGGGAACATATTCGATCGAGTTGCTTTCGATGGCGAGAACGCTGCCGTCGCTTTCCTGCTTGGTCATGCTGTCTCCGTTTTTATTGCCGGAGCCATGCCGCGCCGCACGTGCTCGCCGGCGCGGCGCGGCATGGCGCGACATGGCTTCTGCGGCTTTGATTCGATACTGCGGGCGAATGCGTTGCCGCTCAACGCATCACGAACGGGTCGCTGATCGGATCGTCCGACGTGCGCAGCCACACGGATTTCGTGGTCGTGTATTCGAGCGCCGCGCTCAGGCCGCCTTCGCGGCCGTGCCCGGACAGGCCGAAGCCGCCGAACGGCACGAGCGGCGACACCGCGCGATACGTGTTGATCCACACGATGCCCGAGCGCACGCGCTTCGACACGCGGTGAGCACGCGTGAGGTTGGTCGTGAAGATGCCGGCGGCGAGACCGTAGGCCGTGCTGTTGGCTTTTTCGATCGCTTCCTGCTCGGAGTCGAACGTGTCGACCGACAGCACCGGGCCGAACAGTTCCGTCGTGATGCTGTCGGCATGTTCGACGCCGGTGCAGTCGAGGATCGTCGGCGCGTAGTAGTACCCGTCGCGCTCGAGCTGCTTCCCGCCGGCGAGGACCTTCGCGCCCTGGCGCACCGAACTCGCGACGACCGCCTCGATGTTGCGAAGCTGGCGCTCGGTGCACAGCGGGCCGTACTCGGTTTCCTTCTCGTTGGGCGACCCGACGCGAATGCGCGACACGCGCTCGACCAGCAACGCAAGGAATTGCGCCTTGACGGAAGCCTCGATCAGCAAGCGCGAACCCGCGACGCAGCTCTGGCCGCTCGCCGCGAAGATCGCGGCGACCTGCGCATTCACCGCGCTCTGGATGTCGGTATCGGCGAACACGATGAACGGCGACTTGCCGCCGAGCTCGAGCGACACCTTCGCAAGATTGTTCGCCGTGTTCCGCACGATGTGGCGCGCCGTCTCGGGGCCGCCGGTGAACGCGACCTTGTCCACGCCGGGATGGCTGCTCAGTACCGCGCCGCATTCCGGGCCGAAGCCGGTGATGACGTTGACGACGCCCGGCGGGAATCCGGCCTCATGCACGACGCGCGCGAATTCCAGCAACGGCCCCGGCGCTTCCTCGGACGCCTTCAGCACCACCGTGCAGCCGGCGGCCAGCGCCGGGCCGACCTTGACCGCGGACAGGAACAGCTGGCTGTTCCAGGGCACGATCGCGGCGACCACGCCGACGGGCTGGCGCTCGAGCCACACTTGCATGTCCGGCTTGTCGACGGGGATGCTGCTGCCTTCGAGCTTGTCCGCGATGCCGGCGTAGTAGCGGTAATACTCGGCGACATACGCAATCTGGCTCGACGTCTCGCGGATGATCTTGCCGGTATCGTTCGTTTCGATTTCAGCGAGTCGCGGCGCGGCTTTTTCGACGAGCTCGGCGAGCTTGTACAGCAGCTTGCCGCGCGCCGACGCCGATAGTCCGGCCCAGGCCGGATCGGTCAGTGCGCGGCCGGCCGCCGCGACCGCCCGGTTGACTTCGTCCGTACGCGCCTCCGGCATCTGCGCCCATACGGCGCCGGTTGCGGGATTGATGCTGCCGAAGGTCGCGGCACCGGGCTCGAACTGCCCGTCGATATACAGCTGAAAGTGCGCATTCATGGCAACGGGACCTTATTGGAACGCAGGCATCACGTCGCGGATCATCCGCTCGAGCGACGCCTTCTTGCGCTCGAAGCTCATGCCGGTATCGATCCAGAACGAGTACTCGTCGAAGCCGAGCGCTTCGTATGCCTTCAGGCGCGCGATGACTTCCGCGGGCGTGCCGATCACGTTGTTCTTGCGCATGGCTTCCGGCGTGTAGAACGGGTGCGCGGCGATTTCCTCGCTGCTCAGCGGCTTGATCATCCCCCGGCTGATCGGACGCTCGTTCTTGAACCACGCACCGAAGTAGTTGTAGAACACGTTGACTTCGTCGGCGGCCACTTGCGCGTCATCCTCGCTGCTCGCCACGTAGGTGTGACGCAGCAGCATGATCTGCGGGCGCGGCATGTCGCTGAACTTCTCGCACGCGGCGTTGAAGTGCCCGACCAGCTTCTCGACTTCCTCGTCGCCGAAGTGCAGCGGCGTGACCTGCACGTTGCAGCCGTTCGCGACCGCGAACTCATGGCTGTTCGGATCGCGCGCGGCCACCCAGATCGGCGGGTGCGGGCGCTGCAGCGGCAGCGGCGACGACGTCGTCGACGGGAATTGCCAGAACTCGCCTTCGTGCGCGTAATCGCCTTCCCACAGCTTCTTCACGGCCGGAATGAGTTCGCGCATGCGCTGGCCCGCGCCCCACGCGTCGAGGCCCGGCATCAGGCGCTCGTATTCGAACGAATAGGCGCCGCGCGCGATCCCGAGTTCCAGGCGGCCGCCCGAGATGATGTCGGTCATCGCGGCTTCGCCGGCGAGCTTGATCGGGTGCCAGAACGGCGCGACGACCGTGCCCGTGCCGAGCCGCACGCGCGTCGTCTTGTTCGCGAGATCGGCGAGGTTGATGAACGGATTCGGCGCGATCGTGAAGTCCATGCCGTGGTGCTCGCCGGTCCAGACGGCGTGCATGCCGCCGCGATCGGCGATTTGGCACAGCTCGACCATCTCGTCGTACAGCTGCTTTTGGCTGGTCTGGTCGGAGACGCGCTCCATGTGGACGAAAAGCGAAAAACGCATGATGTGACCTTTCAGGAAAGAAGCGGGCGGACGGTGCCGGTGCTGTGATCGCCGAAGTACAGGCCGTAACTCTTCAACTGGCTCTCCTTGCGATAGCGTTCGAGCATGCTGGCGAGGGCACTGTCCTGGAACGCGTCGGTGTCGATATCGTCGAGGTTCACGAATTCGCCGGCGGCGGCCACTTCGTCCGGTGCGCTGCAGAGGAACGAGATGTACTGGTAGTGCGTCTCGGTATTGTTGTAGACCGAATAAATGAAGCTTGCCGATGCGTCCGGCTGGTACTGCCGAAAGAGTTCGGCGAGCGCCTTGTCGGCGCCTTCGTTGCCGATTTCCTTTGTGGGCAGTGCCCACTTGCCGTCGGCCGTCTTCTCCATGAGCACCTTGTCGTCGCGCGTGATGATCGCGCTGACGATCACCTTCGGCCCGGCGATGACTTCGGCCGACACCTTCGCCGGCGTGAAATAGCCGCCGCGGTAGTAGCCGAGGCCCGCGTAGCCGGCGGAATGAAACGCCTCGACCTTACCGACCAGCAGCGCATGATCGCCCGCATCGATTACCGCGTGCGTCGTGCAGTCGAACCATGCGCTGACGTCGTCGATGAGCGGATTGCGATGGGCGCTCAGTTGCCAGTCGACCTTCGCGAAGCGATCTTCGCTGGGCCGGGCAAACGTGTTGGACAGGTCCTTTTGCCCCTCGGCGAGGATGTTGATCGCGAAGTGGCCCGTGGTGGAAAACGCCTGAAAATTGCTCGACGTCTTCGCGATGCTGACGAGCAGCAGCGCGGGGTCCAGCGACACTGACGAGAACGAGTTCGCAGTGAAGCCGAGCGGCTGGCCGTCGTCGCGGGCGGTGGTGACGATCGTCACGCCGGTCATGAATGCGCCGAACGCGTCGCGCAGCTCGCGGGTGTTGATCGTCGGGGCTTCCTGGCTGGTTGCTTGGCTCATCTCACACTTCCGATTTCAGGGTTTCCGCCTGCGGCTCGGTCTGCAACCAGGCACGCAGCGCGCGATTGACTTCCTCGGGCGCGGTCAGGTTCACCATGTGACGCTCGTTCTCGATCACGACGGCCTTGCCGTTATGCGCGGCCTGCGCCATCTGCCTAGCCATCTCGGGCGTCGAATTCGGGTCGTCCGATCCTGTAAGCACAAGGGCGGGGCAGGCAATCCGGTGCCAGCCGTCGGCATATACTTCGTCGCCCTTCGCGAACGCGGTGTAGGCAGTGGCGTAGCCGGCGAGATTCACGGACTGCAGCCACGATTCCACTTTCCGCGCGGCGAGCTGCTGCGCTTCGTCCGCGTTGAACCAGCGCCGCAACGGCGTATCGACGTCGATCGTGCCCGAGCGCAGTTCGGCCGCGCGTTGGAGCACGGCTTCGCGCGCCTGCTCGGTGCGGCGGTACACACCGTTCAGGACTGCGACGCGCTTCACCAGATCGGGCCGCGTCACCGCGACGCCGGCGGCGATCAGTGAACCCATCGAATGGCCGGCGAGGTTGACGGGGCCGACCTTCAACGCCTCGATGAACTCGATCGCCCACTGCACGAACTGCTGCAGGTCGGCGCCGGGGTCGAGCGCATCGCTCGTGCCGTGGCCCGGCATGTCGACCGAAATCACGCGGAAGTCGCGCGACAGGTCGTCGATCTGCGGATACCACGCGCTCGCCTGCATGCCGACCCCGTGAATCAGCACCAGCGGTTCGCCGGCGCCCTGGTCGAGATAGTGGGCGACGCGCTTATTTGACAGCGGCAGGGTTCTTGACGTCATTTCCGAGCTCTGCGAGATCTTTGTAGCGGTCGCCGATGCGGTGATGTGGACGACCGCCGGTGGCGGCGCCGATGGCGATGACGAGTTCGTCGGCAGCCGGCGCGTCCGGAATCGAGAACTGGAGCGTCAGGTAGTGCGAGCGGCGGCCTTCGTCGTTCTTGTCCATCATCGGGATCAGGAGCGGCGCATTGGCCGGGCCGCGCGTGTTGTTGAACGCGAGGTACGACTTCGCGCCGACGGCCGTGCGATAGGTGTTGCCGAAGTGGAGCGTGTGGATCAGCGCGGACGCATGTTCGATTTCGCCGTCGAGGCCGACGATCGCGCTCTTGCCGAACGCTTCCACTGCGTCGCCCGAACCAGCTTCGTCGAGGATCAGCTTCGTCAGGTGCTCGCTCAGTTGCGGTGCGAGCGCGCGAATCTCCGGCGACAGGTCATCGACGTACCCGCGGCCCGCCCACGGGTTCTTGATCACGGCGACCGCGCCGATCATCTTCAGCGGTTTGGCCGCGACCTTGTCGCCATCGACATAGAGTGTCTCGACATGGAGGACGGATTTCCGGATCAGGCTCATGGCACCTTCCTTTCGTGCGTTGATTGTGGGATTCATTGTGGTATACCATGTTACGGCATGCCATGAGTGTAAACCCTGTCTCGAAATTGCGCGAAAGCGGAGGTGAAAAATGAGTGCGTACTGGATTGCCCACGTGCAGGTGCTGGATCCAGCGAAATACAAGGACTACACGGACCTCGCGCCGGAGGCGTTCAAGAAGTTCGGCGCGGTGTTCCTCGCGCGCGGCGGAGCGTCGCAGGTGCTGGAAGGGGAGTCATTCGAGCGGCACGTCGTGATCCGCTTCGCCGATATGGAGACGGCGCTCGCGTGCTATCGCTCGCCCGAATACCAGGCGGCGAAGGCTAAGCGGGATGGACATTGCTACGCGCAGATCGCGATCGTCGAGGGGCTGGAGGGCTGAGCGGGCGAATGGGCGGCACGCGCGCGGCGGGCGGAATGGAAAGCCTGCTGACAGTTCGGTCATAATATGGCATTCCACGTCTGTGCCCGTCTCCTTGCCGCGCGCAGACCGCCCACCCGTTTTCAGAATGCCGCCTATGCAAGACCTCAAAATCGACCGCAATGCCAAGACCTTGCGCGAACTGACGCTCGACAAACTGCGCGGTGCGATCGTGCAGGGCTATTTCCGGCCCGGAGCCCGGCTCGTCGAACGCACGCTGTGCGACGAGCTTGGCGTGAGCCGCACCGTGGTGCGCGAGGTGCTCCGCCATCTGGAGACCGAAGGGCTGGTCGAGACCGTGTCGCGGCAAGGGCCGGTGGTCGCGCGGCTCGACCCGGCGCAAGTGGGCGAGATCTATGAGTTGCGCGGCTTGCTCGAAGCCAATGCCGCGCGCGCATGCGCCGAGAGCGCCACCCCCGAGGTCGTGCGGCAACTGCGCGAAGTCCGCGCGGTGATCGAGGCTGCCTTCGAGAAGCAGGAACTGCCGCGTGTGCTCGAGTACACCGAGCGTTTCTATGAAACGCTGTTCGAAGCGGCCGGCAAGCAGGTGTCGCTGACGGTCGTCAAGACGCTCAATGCACGCATCAACCGGCTGCGCGCGTTGACCATCGCGATGCCGGGGCGCGGCGGCGATTCCAATACCGAGATGAACCGCCTGCTCGACGCGATCGAGCGGCGCGACGGCGATGCGGCGTCGGCCGCGTCGGCTGCGCACATCAAGCGCGTTTCCGAACTGGCGCTGTCCGCGCTCGCGCAGCAGCAGGACGAGGACGTTACCGACAGGTAACGCATTCCTGGCGCGGGATTCAACATACACGCTTCGACCTGAATGGGAAAGGCCGCCGGCACGAAATGCCGGCGGCCTTTTGTTTTGTCTGCCGATTGACAGGCCAGAATCCTCCGTCATCGCCTCATGGTTTTCCATGAATATTGACTCGTTGTTGTAGGCCATAAGATGGCATACCATAATCTCATCGGGTAACGCAGCGATCACTGGAGGACGCCATGGCTGAGTCGATGACCGGACAAACCGCGCAACAGGCATTCGCGTCCGCGGTCGGGGCCCGTGTAGGCGCGATTCTCGAACATCGCGACGGGCTAGTGCTCGTCGAGACGCAGCAGGGCCTGCGTCTGCCGTCCGGCAGTCGGCTCGAACCGGCTAGCGATGCGGCGACCCTACGCGGCGCGCTCGCGAAACTCGGCCTCAACGCGCACCTCGACTTCCTGTTCGCGGTGTTCGAGTCTGCCTGCGAGTACGAGCCGGGTATCCATATCTATTACCGCGGCCGCGTGATTCAGTCCGGGTCGCCGTGGTTCGACAACAGCATCCGCATCGTGCCGCTCTGGCAGGTTCCGTGGGACGAGATCGCCGACACCGCTGTGCGCTCGATGCTCGAACGCTACGTGCGCGAACGCCGGCAGGACGCGTACGGCATTTATGTCGGAGATACGGAAACCGGAACCGTGCGGCCGCTCGCGCTTGCGCACTGACGGCAAGGTCGGAACAGGCGTGCCGTGCGCAGATGGTCACCACGCCACCGCTCTTGCGACACGACGACGCACCACAAGATCAAGAAGCCGGCGCGACTAGCGCTGCCGGCGTGAACACGTGAATTCGAATGGCTGCTGCCTCGGTGACGGCGAGCCACAACCGTTTTCCACCTGGAGAGAGAGACCATGAGCAGCAGAAGCATCCCGCATTTCGCAGCATCACGCCTCGCCTTTATCGCCCCGTTGGCCGCGCTGTGCGCCGCGCCCGCGCTGGCGGCGGACCCGATCGTGTTCACCAGCTGGGGCGGCACGACCCAGTCGTCGCAACAGAAGGACTGGGCGCAGCCGTTCACGCAGGCGAGCGGCATCAACGTGCTGATGGACGGGCCGACCGACTACGGCAAGCTCAAGGCGATGGTCGACAGCGGTAACGTGAGCTGGGACGTGGTCGACGTGGAGGGCGACTTCGCGTACGCCGCGGAAAAGGCCGGGCTGATTGAGCCCATCGACTATTCGGTGGTGAAGAAGGCCGAACTCGACCCGCGCTTCGCGACGTCGTCCGCTGTGGGCAGCTTCTATTACTCGTTCGTGCTGGGCTACAACAAGGCGAAATACACGAGCGCGCAGCCGCAGAACTGGGCGGACCTGTTCGATACCAAGCGCTTCCCGGGCAAGCGCACGTTCTACAAGTGGTCGGCGCCGGGCGTGCTCGAGATCGCGCTGCTCGCCGACGGCGTCGCGCCGAACAAGCTGTACCCGCTCGACCTCGACCGCGCGTTCAGGAAGCTCGATTCGATCAAAGGAGACATCGTCTGGTGGAGCGGCGGCGCACAGTCACAGCAGTTGCTCGCGTCGGGCGAAGCGGCGATCGGCATGTTCTGGAACGGTCGTCTGCATGCACTCGCGCAGACGGGCGTGCCGGTAGGCATGTCGTGGAACCAGAACCTGACCGCCGCGGACATGCTCGTGATCCCGAAGGGCGCGAAGCATCGCGACGCGGCGATGAAGTTCCTGGCCGCCGCGACGAGCGCGCAGGCACAGGCGAAGTTCGCGGCCGATACGGGCTATGCGCCGATCAACGTGAATTCGGCCGCACTGATGCCGCCGGCGATCGCCAAGACGCTGCCCGACCAGTACAAGACCTCGCAGATCAATCTCGACATGAAGTACTGGGCCGAGAACCGCGACGCGATCGCGAAGCGCTGGTACGCATGGCAGTCGAAGTAAGCCGACGCGTCACGACGTACCGACCTGATTGCCGTTCAGTAGGCCGAACCGGATCGAACCGGCGCGGCCGAGCAACGAAACCGCATGGGGTCAGCGGCAACAGGCACTGTAGTGCCGGCGCTGGCCGACAAAGGAGCCACCATGCCCAACGTATTGAGTACCGTCGCACATCCGCCCGCGGCGGCCGCGCGCAAGCGGCGCGACTGGCGCAGCATGCGGCTGCTGACGCCCGCGATGCTACTGCTGGCGATTTTCTTCCTGTTGCCGGTGCTGTCGCTGCTGTTGCGCAGCGTGCTTGAGCCGACGCCCGGGCTGCACAACTACGAGCAGTTGCTCGGCTCGACGACGTATCTGCGCGTGTTCGGCAATACGTTTCTCGTGGCGACGGTCGTGACGCTCGTCACGTTGCTGGTGGGATTTCCGATGGCGTGGCTGCTCGCCATCGCGCCGCGCCGGCTCAGTGCCGTGCTGTTCGCGATCCTGCTGCTGTCGATGTGGACCAACCTGCTTGCGCGGACGTTCGCGTGGATGGTGTTGCTGCAGGGAACCGGGCCGATCAACCGCGCGCTGATGGCGATCGGCGTGATTCACGAGCCGCTGTCGCTCGTGAACAACCTGACGGGTGTGACGATCGGCATGACCTACATCATGCTGCCGTTCCTCGTGATGCCGCTGCACGCCACGCTGCGCAGCATCGACCCGTCGACGCTGCGCGCCGCCGCGGTGTGCGGCGCGAGCCGCTGGCAGGCGTTCTGGCGCATCCTCGTGCCGCTCGCGATGCCGGGCGTGGCCTCCGGCGCGCTGATGGTGTTCGTGATGGCGCTCGGTTACTTCGTCACGCCCGCGCTGCTGGGCGGCCCGTCTTACATGATGCTCGCGGAACTGATCGCGCAGCTCGTGCAGGAACTGCTGAACTGGGGCCTTGCCGGCGCCGCGGCATTCGTGCTGCTTGCGGTGACGCTCGCGCTCTATGCGCTGCAGCTGCGCTTCACCGGCAGCGCGCGCGCCACCACCGGAGGGCGCTGAAATGTTGCTCGATTTCGATCGCCTGGGCGCGCTGCGCTGGGTTCTCGTGGCCGTGGGCGCGGCCGTCTCGCTATTCCTGCTGTTGCCGATCTTCTTTATCGTCGCGCTGTCGTTCGGCGATTCGCAGTGGCTGATCTTTCCGCCGCCGGGCTGGACGCTCGAATGGTACCGGCAGCTGTTCACCGATGCGGGCTGGATCGACTCGCTGCTGACCAGTGCGAAGCTGGCGGTGATTGTCACGGTGCTGTCCGTCGCGATCGGGTTCCTCGCGTCGCTGGCGCTGGTGCGCGGCAGGTTCCGCGGCCGTGAGGCCGTGCGGGGCTTCTTCCTCACGCCGATGGTGCTGCCAGTCGTCGTGCTCGCCGTCGCGCTCTATGCGTTCTTCCTGCGCATCGGCCTGAACGGCACGATGACCGGTTTCGTGATCGGCCATCTGATCATCGCGCTGCCATTCTCCATCATCTCCATCAGCAACTCGCTCGTGAGCTTCGACACGGCGCTCGAGGACGCCGCGCTCATCTGCGGTGCATCGCCGCTCACGGTGAAGCTGCGCGTCACGCTGCCAGCCATCCGGCTCGGCCTGTTTGCCGCCGCGATCTTTGCGTTCCTCGCGTCGTGGGACGAAGTCGTTGTGTCGATCTTCATGTCGAGCCCGACGCTGCAGACGCTGCCCGTGCGGATCTGGGCAACGCTGCGACAAGACCTGACGCCCGTCGTCGCGGCTGCGTCGTCGCTGCTCGTCGGGCTGACCACCGTATTGATGCTGGCGGGCGCCTTGGTGCGCCGCGCACGCGCTCACTGAGGTAACACGCCATGACTGCATTCCTGCAAATCCAGCGCTTGCGCAAGACCTACGGCGACGTCGTCGCGATCGACCACGTGTCGCTCGACGTGCGAAAGGGGGAATTCATGACCTTCCTCGGGCCGTCGGGCTCGGGCAAGAGCACCACACTCTATGTCGTCGCGGGCTTCCAGGAGCCGACCGACGGCCGCGTGCTGCTTGACGGCAAGCAGCTGTTGTCGGTCCCGCCGAACCAGCGCAACATCGGGATGGTGTTTCAGCGCTATACGTTGTTCCCGCACCTGACCGTGGGCGAGAACGTCGCGTTCCCGCTGCGGGTACGCCGCCGGCCCGACGCCGAGGTGCGCGCGAAAGTCGACCAGATGCTGAAACTCGTACATCTGTCCGAGTGCCGCGACCGGATGCCCGCGCAGCTCTCGGGCGGCCAGCAGCAGCGCGTCGCCATCGCCCGTGCGCTGGCCTACGATCCGCCGGTGCTGCTGATGGACGAGCCGCTCTCCGCGCTCGACAAGAAGCTGCGCGAAGAGATCCAGCTGGAACTGCGCCGCATTCACCAGGAAACCGGCGTGACGATCCTGTACGTCACGCACGACCAGGAAGAGGCGCTGCGCCTGTCGGACCGTATCGCCGTGTTCAACCAGGGGCGCATCGAACAGGTCGGCACAGGCGAGGAACTGTATGCGAACCCGGCGTCGCGCTTCGTCGCGAGCTTCATCGGCAATTCGAATTTCCTGCCGGTCAAGGTGACGAAGACGAGCGACGGCCGCATGGGCGGTGTGTTCCCGAACGGCCTCGAAACGGCGTCGGACCTGCTCCATCCGACACTCGCCGCTGGCGACGAAGGCACGCTGATGATTCGTCCGGAACAGATGCGCATCAGCTCGCTGCAACGCGGGGGAGGCGCAACCGCGTCGACCGCCGGCGGCGGCCTGCCGGTGACCGTGCGCGACGTCACCTACCTCGGGGACGCGATGCACTATGCGGTCGCGACGCCGTGGCAGCAGGAAATCTCGATCCGCATGCCGGCGGCACATCGGCACGACAGCGGCATCGTGATCGGTGCGCAGGCGCTCGTGGACTGGGACGCACGTGACGTGCGCCTCTTCACGCAAGCCTGACGCCGACAGCCATGAACCCCGCACTGCCGTCTCTGAAAGTCGAGCGGCCGACCGCCACGCTGCGGGAACTCGCGCTCGAGAAAATGCGCACCGCGATCCTGGACGCGCATTTCCAGCCGGGCGAGCGACTGGTCGAGCGCTCGCTGTGCGAGATCCTCGGCGTGAGCCGCACCGTCGTGCGTGAGGTCCTGCGGCATCTGGAAACCGAAGGCCTCGTCGATTCGATACCGAACCAGGGCCCGATCGTCGCGGTGCTCGACTTCGACACGGCCGCCGAGATCTACGAGATACGCGCGCTGCTCGAAGGCGAGGCCGCGATGGCCTGCGCGCAGCATGCAGACGCGTCGCTCGTCGCCGATCTTTCGGCGTGCATCGACAAGATCCAGCAGGCGTTTGAGACGCACGCTCACCCGGCGGTGACGGCGCTCACGTCGGCGTTCTATGAGCGCATGTTCATCGCCGGGAAAAAGCACGTCGCATGGGAGATCGTGCAGACGTTGATCGCGCGCATCAACCGGCTGCGTGCGCTGACGATCGCGTCCGATGATCGTGGACACCAGGCGGTCGAGGAGATGCGCGAGATTCTTGCTGGCATTGCGGCCGGGAACGGGGCGGCGGCACGCGACGCGGCCGTCGCGCACGTCGCCCGCGTGGCCGAGATTGCGCGCAAGCTGCTGACCCATGGTCACGAGAGTGCTTCATGGCGCAAGGCAGGGTAGCACCCACCCGCGGCGTTGCTGCGGCCGCCATTCGACATTCACCCTCTTCGCGGCCCGGGTCGTGCCCGGGCCGCCTCATGCATTTGTATCCTCGGAAGGAACGATCGTGGAATTGAACACGCAGTTGAAGGATCCGGCGCTCTTGCGCCATCTCGCTTATATCGACGGGCAATGGTGCGAGGCCGATTCGGCCGAACGCTTCGACGTGCTCGACCCGGCGACGGGTGTCACGCTCGGTAGCGTGCCGCTGATGGGCGCGGCCGAGACGACTCGCGCGATCGATGCCGCGAATGCCGCATGGCCGGCGTGGCGCGCCAAGACTGCCAAGGAACGTGCGCGCGTGCTGCTCCGCTGGTACGAGCTCATGATCGAAAACGCCGACGATCTCGCGCTGATCCTCACGGCCGAGCAGGGCAAGCCGCTAGCCGAAGCGAAGGGCGAAATTCTCTACGGCGCGTCGTTCATCGAATGGTTCGCGGAAGAGGGCAAGCGCGTGGCCGGCGACACGCTCGCGACGCCCGCGTCCGACAAGCGCCTCGTGGTCGTGAAGGAGCCCATCGGCGTATGCGCGGCGATCACGCCGTGGAATTTCCCGAACGCGATGATTACGCGCAAGGTCGGGCCGGCGCTTGCGGCCGGCTGCCCGATCGTCGTGAAGCCGGCCGAAGCCACGCCGTTCTCGGCGCTCGCGCTCGCGGTGCTGGCCGAACGCGCTGGGGTGCCGAACGGCGTGCTCAACATCGTCACCGGCGATCCGAAGACGATCGGCGGCGCGCTGACGAGCAGCCCCGTGGTGCGCAAGCTGTCGTTTACCGGATCGACCGGCGTGGGGCGGCTGCTGATGGCGCAGAGTGCGCCGACTGTGAAGAAAGTGACGCTCGAACTGGGCGGGAACGCACCGTTCATCGTGTTCGACGATGCCGATCTCGATGCCGCCGTCGAGGGGGCGATCGCTTCGAAGTATCGCAACAACGGCCAGACGTGCGTGTGCACCAATCGCTTCTACGTGCATGACCGTGTGTATGACGCGTTCGCCGCGAAGCTGGCGGCTGCGGTGAATGGCCTGACGGTAGGGCACGGCACTGAGCGCGGCGTGACGCTGGGACCGCTAATTAACGACGCTGCGGTTCGCAAGGTCGAAGCGCACATCGCGGATGCGCTCGAGAAAGGCGCCACGCTCGCTGCCGGCGGCAAGCGGCATGCGCTCGGGCATGGGTTCTTCGAACCAACGGTGCTCCTGAATACCACCGCGCAGATGGACGTTGCGCGCGAGGAAACCTTCGGGCCGCTCGCGCCGCTGTTCCGCTTCTCGAGCGACGAAGAGGTGGTGAAGCTCGCCAACGACACCGAGTTCGGGCTGGCTGCGTACTTCTATAGTCGCGACATCGGGCGCGTGTGGCGGGTGGCCGAGCAGCTCGAGTACGGGATGGTCGGCATCAACACGGGCCTCATCTCGAACGAGGTCGCGCCGTTCGGCGGCGTGAAGCAGTCGGGGCTCGGTCGCGAAGGGTCGCACTACGGCATCGACGATTACCTCGTCATCAAGTATCTGTGCATGGCAGTTTGAGCATCGTTTCGTTCGACTGATAGGGGCACGCTGACATGAATACGTGGTCGTCCAGAGATACCGAAGTCGCCCAGGATCGCAGGGCGCAGATGATCGGCGACGCAGGGGAGGCCGCCGGCATTACGATACCGGCTCGCGTGACGCTGCAAGTCGTTGCGATCTGCCTCGCAATGATCCTTGCCGAAGGTTATGACGTCGCGATCTATGGCGCCGTGCTCCCGATGCTCACGCACGGCACCGACTGGTCGTTATCGCCGTTTCAGCTCGGCGCGATTGCGAGCTGCTCGCTCGCGGGCATGATGATCGGCGCGATGGGCGCTGGGACGTTGAGCGACATCGTGGGCCGGCGACGAATGCTGCTCGGCAGCGTGACGTTATTCTCCGCAATGATGGCGGCCGCTGCGCTAGCCCCCACGCCGATGTGGTTCGTCGTCGCGCGGGTCGGCGGCGGGCTCGGGCTCGGCGGTGTGGTGCCTACTGCGGCGGCGCTCACCGTCGAGTACTCGCCGCCCGGGCGGCGGTCGTTCAACTATGCGCTGATCTACACCGGATATTCGCTGGGCGGCATTCTGGTCGCGCTGCTCGCGATGAACTGGTTACCGTTGTATGGCTGGCGGCTCCTGTTTGGGCTGGGCGCCGCGCCGCTGCTCCTGGTGCTGCTGGCGGCACGCCATGTGCCTGAGTCGCTGGATTTCCTGCTTGCCAGGAATCGGGTGGACGACGCGCAGGTGCTCGCACGCACGCTGGGGATTCGACATCCGGCACTCGACGCGCAGGCGAGCGATCGGCCGGGCGACGGCGCGATGGATGTTCGCGTCGCCGGTGATCGAGAAAAGGCCGCGCCGGTCCGCTCGCTGTTCGGCGCACCGACGTTGCGCGCGACGCTCGCATTCTGGGTCGCGATGTTCATGGGGCTGCTGCTGCTCTATGGACTCAGCACGTGGCTGCCGCAACTGATGCGAAAGTCCGGCTTCGCGCTCGGCTCGAGCCTCGGCTTGCTCGTCACGCTCAACGCGACTGCGGCGCTGGGTTCTCTCGCGGGTGGTGCCGTGGCCGATCGCTTGGGCTCGCGGCCGGTCGTCAGCGTGCTCTATCTGCTGGCGGCAGCCAGCTTATGCGCGCTCCCCTTTGCTCACGGCACGACGGAAACCTATGTGCTCGTCGGCATCGCAGGCGTCGGCACGATCGGCAATACCATGCTGCTCGGCGCGTATATCACGCGATATTACCCGCCGCATAGCCGGGCGACGGGAATCGGGTGGGCACTGGGGATTGGTCGGTTCGGCGCGATTGCCGGGCCTTTAATCGGTGGATGGTTAGTGCAGATTGGAGCACCGTTGCCGTGGAACTTTTACGCATTCGCTGGTGCTGGCGTGGCGGCGGCCGTCGCAGTTCTCCTGGTGCCGTGACAGCCTTCGAATGAGAGTCGGAAGTGTTTCTTGTAGCGGCCGGCGACTGGCGGGGCGTGGGCGCGTCGACTCCGGGTGAAGGCCAACAGGCGCTTCTCCTCGTAGGTGCCGTGAAGGGAAAGTTGCCGACATCGTCCCTGACTTGTGGCCCCGTGCGTGGGCAGGGGGAAAACCGGCAAAGGCGCCCGGTGCGCGACTAAATATGCTGGTACGCACCGTAATATGGAATCCAAAGAGCCGGGGCCAACGGATGATGGATACGGTCATACAGCAGAATGCCGCTCTCGTCGAGCAGGCAGCAGCGGCCCATTCGCTGGAAGAGCAGGCGATGGATCCGAGCGATGCTGTTTCGGTATTCAAGGCCTCTGGGAGCGAATTGCCTGTATAGCCGAGAGCAAGTTCAACATCACATGTTCGGGTAATTCGGCCCGCCGCCGCCTTCCGGCGTGACCCACACGATGTTCTGCGTCGGGTCCTTGATGTCGCAGGTCTTGCAGTGCACGCAGTTCTGCGCGTTGATCACGAGGCGATCGCCGCCGTCGTCGTTCTTCACGAACTCGTACACGGCCGCCGGGCAGAAGCGCGCCTCCGGCCCCGCATACGTGCGCAGGTTCACGTTCACCGGCACGCTCGCATCCTTCAGCGTCAGGTGCGCCGGCTGGTTCTCCTCGTGGTTCGTGTTCGAGATGAACACCGACGACAGCCGGTCGAACGTCAGCTTGCCGTCCGGTTTCGGATACTCGATCGGCGTGCATTGCGACGCCGGCTTCAGCATCTCGTGATCTGCATGCTTGTGGTGCAGCGTCCACGGCACGTTGCCGCCCATCACCTTCTGCTCGAGCCCGACCATCAGCGTGCCCAGGTACAGGCCCTTGGCCATCCACTGCTTGAAGTTGCGCGCGCGGTACAGCTCCGTGTACAGCCACGATTGCTTGAACGCGTCGGGGTAGGCGTTCAACTCATCGCCTTGACGGCCAGCCTGCACCGCGTCGAATGCCGCATCGGCCGCCAGCATGCCGGTCTTGATCGCCGCATGGCTGCCCTTGATCCGCGATGCGTTCAGGAAGCCTGCGTCGTCGCCGATCAGCGCGCCGCCCGGGAACACCGTCTTCGGCAGCGATAGCAGCCCGCCGGCCGTGATCGCGCGTGCGCCGTACGACACGCGCTTGCCGCCCTCGAGGAACGCGCGGATCGACGGATGCGTCTTGTAGCGCTGGAATTCCTCGAACGGCGACAGGTACGGGTTCGTGTAGCCGAGGCCCACCACGAAACCGACCACGACCTGGTTGTTGTCCATGTGGTACAGGAACGAGCCGCCGTACGTGTCCGACTTCAGCGGCCAGCCGGCCGTGTGGATCACGAGGCCCGGCTTGTGCTTGGCCGGGTCGATTTCCCACAGTTCCTTGATGCCGATCCCGTACGCCTGCGGATCGGCGTTCGCGTCGAGCTTGAACTTCGAGATCAGTTGACGGCCGAGGTGGCCGCGGCAGCCTTCGGCGAACAGCGTGTACTTCGCGTGCAGCTCCATGCCGAGCTGGAAGTTCTCGGTCGGCTCGCCGTCCTTGCCCACGCCCATGTTGCCGGTGGCGACGCCTTTGACCGAGCCGTCGTCGTTGTAGAGGATCTCCGCGGCTGGAAAGCCCGGGAAGATCTCGACGCCCAGGGCTTCCGCCTGCTGGCCAAGCCAGCGCGTGACGTTGCCCAGCGAGATCACGTAGTTGCCGTGGTTCTTGAAGTTGTCCGGCAACGCCCAGTTCGGCGTGGTCACGGCGCTTTTCTCGGACAGGAACAGGAAGCGGTCTTCCGTCACCTCGACGTCGAGCGGCGCGCCGCGTTCCTTCCAGTCGGGAAACAGCTCGGTGATCGCGCGCGGGTCCATCACCGCGCCCGACAGGATGTGCGCGCCGATCTCGGAACCCTTCTCGAGCACGCACACGCCGATCTCGGTGCCTTTCTCGGCGGCCAGCTGCTTGAGCCGGATCGCGGCAGACAGCCCGGCGGGGCCGCCGCCGACGATCACGACGTCGTATTCCATCGATTCGCGCGGGCCGTGTTGTTCGATAAGCGAAACGTGAGACATTAGCGGATAAAGGAGCAGGGATTAGCGTTCGACTGGCTCGATTGCGATCGAGATCAGGCGGGAGTCAAGTGCGTCGGACTGCAGATCGAGTTCTTCGCTGCGGTCGTCGAACCAAAGGCCATGCATCGGCAGCAGCGTCTGGGTGCTGAGCGACGCGCTGCTGAAGCGCCATTGACCGGCCGCGCAAATCAGCAGATGCGTCGGCGCCGGCGTGACGCGACGCGAATGCGTCGCCACGGTTACGATGGCGCGGCAGGCGACACGGCGTGTCATGACATTGAGCACGTGCGTGGGCCGCACGATATCGGTCGTCCACACCGGCAAATCGCCGGGAAAATGTGCTGGCACGATCGGGTGGGCGACGAGATGTCCGTCCTGCGCGCGGAGTTCGACGCTCGTGTTGTCGACCGGTACGAGTATCCGGTCGACGCCCGGAAACTGCGAGAAGCGGGCCGACCCGTCGAGCGTGGCGAGACTGATACGCCAGTCGACGTTACCGTCGGCGTCGATGCGGTTTGCGAGCGTTCGCGTGACGCCGGCGCCGTTTGCCCAGGCTTCTGGCTCGACTTGTGCGCAATCGATGAATCGGACGGACGGGTAGTGTGATGCCGACGGTGCCCGCCCGGTGGAGGAACGCAGTGCAGGCGCGCGCCGGATGCCGTCCTGCCCGGAATCCGGGTTCGTCATGCGCCACCCCGGGCATCGACGTGACGTTCGAGTGCGGCCATCACGTCGAACAGATCCCCGACGAAGCCGACGTCCGCAAACGCGAAGATCGGCGCATCCGGATCCTTGTTGACGGCGACGATCAACTTCGAATCCTTCATGCCGGCCAGGTGCTGAATGGCGCCCGAGATCCCGAACGCGAGATAGGCGTCGGGAGCGACGGTCTTGCCGGTTTGCCCGACCTGGATCGCGTTCGGTGCGTAGCCGGCGTCGACCGCCGCGCGCGATGCACCGAGCGCCGCGCCGACACGGGCCGCGAGCGTGCCGAGCCGCGTCATGTTCTCGCTGGACGCGAGCCCACGCCCACCGGACACGACGATCGGTGCATTCGCGAGATCGATGCCGGCCGTCTGGGTGCCGTTGCGTTCGACCAGCGTGGTCGCGGTGAATGCGGGGGGGGCAGCTACGGAATCGATCGGTGCCGGTTCGGTTCGCGCACCGGCTGCCGCGAACGACGATGCGCGAACGGTCGCGAAGGTGGTCTCGCGCGCGCTTTCGACGGTCGCGACAATGCTTCCTGCATACCAGCCGCGCACGAAGCGCCCGTCGTTCGCGATACCGGTGACGTCCGCGACGAACGCCGCACCGGTGAGCGCTGCGGCCCGCGGCAACGCATTCCGGCCCAGCGTGCGATGCGTAGCCGCGATCAGCGTGTAGTGCGGTGCCAGCTCGGCCAGCAACGCGGCGAGACTTTCCGGCGTGACGGTGCCGGAAGCGTCTGGCAGATCGGGCCGCAGTACCTGGTCGATGCCGTCGATCAACGCGGTTTCCGCGGCGGTCGCGGGATCGAGTACCAGCACGTCGACTGGATGTCGGCATGCCGTTGCGGCAGTCACGACGCGCCGAACCGCGTCCGGCAGCGTATGGTCGGCCGCGGCTTCGGCGACAACGAGCGTTCTCATGCGCAGACTCCTGTATGGGTAAAGACGTTGTGTGCGGCGAGCGCGGCGATCAGCGCGTCGATGTCGGCTACGCGGCGACCCGAGCGCTGTACGGTGGGCTCGTCGAGTTGCACCACGCGCGACGACGGTGCGAGATCGACCGCGAATCGAGCGGCGGGAGCGATCGCGAGCGGCTTCTGCTTGGCCTTGACGATGCTCGGCAGCGTCACGCGGCGCGGTTCGGCCAGGCGCAAGTCGGCACTCACGACGGCGCGTCCGGCTAGCCGCCAGGTCGCGGTGCCGCTGTCGTCGCTGCACGTGACGCGCCAGCCGTCGCCGTCTGGTAACAGCGCGGTCGCGTCGAGACCTTGCGGCCACCCGAGCAGACCGGCCAGCATCGGCGCGACGCCGCCGGTGTCGTCGTCGATCGCCTGCTTGCCGCAAAGCACGAGGTCGTACGGCGACGTGCCGAGGTACGCGTGCAGCAGCCGCGCGACGCCCAGCGAGTCGAGCGACACGGTCGCGTCGCCGGTGTCGATCAGGATCGCGTCGTCGGCGCCCATGGCGAGCCCGGTGCGCAGCACGTCCTGACAGGCGGGCAGGCCGCACGTGACGACGCTTACCTGTGCGGCATGACCGGCTTCGCGCAGGCGCAGCGCCATTTCGAGCGCGCATTCGTCGAACGGATTGATGGACATCTTGAGGCCGGACGTCTCGATCGAACCGGCGGAGCCTACCCGCACGCGCACGTTCGGATCGACGACGCGCTTGACGGGCACCAGTATCTTCAAGGGCATGGGAATATCTCGTCGGAAGGATGACAATCAGGACACGGCGCCGAGGCCGTACTTGCCGGTGAGCAGGGCGCCGGTCGCGAAGCGTTCGAGCGCGTATGGGGCGAGCGACACGTCGGTCGGGTGCCCGAGCGCATGCTGCGCGAGCAGCTTGCCGATGCCAGGGGACAACTTGAAGCCGTGGCCCGAGAAGCCGAAACCGACCACGAGCCCTTCGAGGTCGCCGACGTTGCCGAGCACCGGGTTCCAGTCGGGGGTCACGTCGTAGACGCCGGTCCACGACGACGCGAGGCCGGCCGTCTCGTAGGCGGGAAAACGTTCGGCGACCTGCGCACCTACTTCGGCGACGTAATCCAGCGAGATGTCGCCCTGTTCGGTTTCGGGCGCGTTCAGCGTTTCGCCGACGATACCCTCCGAGACCAGCATCTGGCTGCCGCCGTAGCTGCGGTAATAGAGCATGCCGGGCGAGCCGAGGTCCTTGAACGCCGGCATCTGGAACGAATAACGTGCGTCGCATTCGAGCGCCAGCACGGTATGCCGTTCCGGCTTGACGGGGAGCGGCACGTCGATCCAGCCGGACAGTTCCGGCGTCCAGATGTTTTGCGTGCTGATCAGCGTGCCGCACGTGAAGCGGCCGGCACTCGTGTCGACGCCGACGATGCGACGGCCGTCGCGCACGACGCCCGTGACGGTCGTGCCTTCGAGAATCTTCACGCCGCGCCGGCGTGCCGACTTCGCGAAGCTCGTCGCGACGAGGTAAGCATCGGCGAAGCCGGCTTCCGGCTCGAAGCCGATCAGCGCCGCGTCGTCGAACTGCGCGATCGGCAGGCGGGCGCGTGCCTCGTCGCGATCGAGCAACTGGACTTCGATGTCCATCGCGCGCTGCGCGTCGAGCGACGCGCGCAGCGGCTCCAGCTTCGCCCCCTCCGGCGCGCAGATCATGTAGCCGCACTTGACGAGCCCGCACGACGCCTCGTCGTCGCCGACGTACTCGGCGAAGTTATTGAAGGCCGACCACGACGAGCGCGCCAACTCCACATTCTGGCGCACCGAGTAATGCGTGCGCAGCAGGCCGGACGATTGCGACGTGGTGCCGGCGCCGATCATGCCGCGTTCGATGACGAGCACGTTGCGTGCACCGAGCGACGCAAGATGATGTGCGACCGACGTGCCGATCACGCCGGCGCCGATCACGATGAAGTCGAAGTGGCTCATGGTTTCCCTCTGGGTAGGCGACGAGCCGATTCTAGGGAGCCGCGGCGGCGCCGAATTTTGTATTAGGCAAACTTATGCAACGTGCCCGGAAGCGCTCATCCAGCGCCCGGGCAGGCCGAACCGGCGCACCATTCGTCCCGTATTGCCGAACGGCCGTCCCGCCGCCACTGGAGCCGCTATGCGACGTACCCCACCGCCCATCGACCTGCGTGCGCTGCAGGCCTTCGTCGCCGTGTGCGAGACCGGTTCGATGACCGGCGCGGCCAGGCGCATCGGTGTCAGCCAGAGCGCGATCAGCCAGGCGGTTTCCGCACTCGAACGCGAGCAGGGGACAGTGCTGTTCGATCGCGACAGCCGGCCGCCGCGCCCCAATATCGCCGGCCGGGCCTTGCTGGAACTGGCCGGCCCGCTGCTCGAGCATGCGCAGATGGTCAGCACGCGCGTCGGCGACGCGTCGGACGCGGGGCGCCTGCCCGTGCGGCTCGGCTGCGTCGATTCGTTCGCGGCGACAGTCGGGCCGGAGCTGATCCGTGCGGTGTCGGGCACGTCGCGGCAGATTTCGATGTGGTCTGGGATCACGCCGGGGTTGAGCAAGCAATTGCATGACCGGGAGATCGACGTCGCCGTATGTACCCAGACCACGCTCAGCGATGCGCGCATCGTCGAGGTGCCGTTGTTCTCGGAAGCCTTCGTCGCGGTCGTCGCGCGCGCGCATCTAGCCGGGCGCCCGAAGGTCGACTGGCGAACGCTGGCCGCCGAACTGCCGTTGATCCGCTACACGGCGCGTTCCGTGATTGGCCAGCAGGTCGAGCGGTTCGCGCGCCATCTCGGCATCGACTGCCCGAGGCGCTTCGAATTCGACGCGACCGACCCGCTGCTGAGCCTGGTTGCCGCCCGGCTCGGCTTCGCGATCTCGACGCCGCTGTGCCTGTGGCAGGCGCGCCATTACCTCGGCGACGTCGTGGTCGTGCCGTTGCCGTCCGGCCGGCTCGGCCGGCGGGATTTCTTTCTCCTGCATCGGCAGGGTGAGTGGGAGGATTTCGTCACGGAGATCGTCGAGCTGACGCGCGCCGTGCTAGACCATTCGATCCGGCCCGCGCTCGCGCGCGCGGTGCCGCAGTTGCCCGAAGATGCATTGCTTTGATTCGTCCGGAGCCTTGATGAGTGACCTTTACACGCTGCAACGCGGCGATGCGCCGCTGCTGATTTCGATTCCGCACCTGGGAACGGCGATACCCGCGCTGTTGCGCGATGCGTACACCGACCGCGCGCTGACGCTCGCTGATACCGACTGGCATCTCGATCGGCTGTACGCGTTCGCGACCACGCTCGGTGCGACGATACTCGGTGCCACGGTCTCGCGTTACGTGATCGACCTCAATCGTCCCCCGGACGACGAGAGCCTGTACCCCGGCCAGACGACGACGGGCCTGTGTCCGACCGGAACGTTTCGGGGCGAGCCCGTCTATCGCGAAGGATGCGAACCGGATGCGGATGAGAAAGGCCGCCGGGTCGACGCATACTGGCAGCCGTACCACACGGCACTGGCGGCCGAGCTGGCACGGCTGCGCGAGCGTCACGGGCACGTGCTGCTGTGGGAGGCGCACTCCATTGCCAGCACGCTGCCGCGGCTGTTCGACGGCAAGCTGCCGGACCTGAACATCGGCACGCAGGACGGCAGGACCGTCGCGCCGTCCGTGCAGGCCGCGGTCGAGCGTGAGGCCGCCGCAAGCCCGTTCACGTCGGTCGCGAACGGCCGCTTCAAGGGCGGCTTCATCACCCGCTCGTTCGGCCGGCCGTCGCACGGCGTGCACGCGATCCAGCTGGAGATGTGCCAGTCGACCTACATGGACGAAGCCTTCCCGTTCGCCTACGACACCGTGCGCGCGGCGCGCGTGCAGCCGACGGTGCGCCGGATGATCTGCGCGGCGCTGGATGCACTGGCGACACTGCCGCCGATCGCAGCATAAGGGGCACTGATACATCTTCGTAACCGTGGTTCCCGTATCAGTGCGACGTTGCACCGATGTTGGCGTGGAGCCGCACCCGTAACACGCAGCGAGTGGATCGTCACCCGGTGACGCACGGGTGCCGTTCCGCGCAAAGTGTTTATTCATGGGAATCTTTGATTCCTGTAGATAAACCTGGCACGAGGCTTGCGTTACCTCTTGCGACGAGATGCTTACTCGTCGGCGGGTGGTCCGTAGACGAAGATCGACAGGAACTGGATCGGGGTCTTGATCAGGCGTTCCGGGCCGTGCGGTACGTCGGCGCGGAACGTCAGGGTGTCGCCCGGATGCAGGATGTAGGTCTGCTGACCGTGCCGGTATTCGATCACGCCCTTGAGCATGTGGATGAACTCGGTGCCGGGATGCTCGAATACGGGAAAGCGTTCCGCCTGGTCCTCCATCGTGATCAGGAAGGGCTCGAAGGTTTTGCGCGGACCCTGGTCGTAAGCGAGCAGATGGTAGGTGTGGCCACTTTTCGTGCCTTTGCGGACGACCTCCATGCCGGCGCCTTTCTTCACGAGCTGGGCGCCGCCCTGCGGGACGTCGAAGTTGCGGAACAGCACGGCCATGGAGACACCGAGCGCCTGCGCAATGCGGTGAAGTACGTCGAGGCCGGTCGAGGTCTGTGCGTTTTCGATCTTCGACAGCATGCCGCGGCTGATGCCGGCCTGTTCGGCAACCTGGGCGATGGTCAGGCCATGGCGCTGGCGGAGCTCGCGGATGGTCGACCCGAGATAGCGTTCGAGCGGGGTCTTGCTGTCGTCAGCGGTATGCATCGAAGGCCTCGGAAAAAGGGGCAAGGGTAGCAGATTGAGGCGTGCGCGCCGGCACAGTCGGGACCGCCGGCTTACGCGTCGAAAGTTTCATATGGGGAACTATTGTTTCACAACAATAAATCCCCTTCGTATGCAGAAGGTGTGGCGCAGCGTACCGGACACGGTGCTTGCCCATGTCGCGCAATTGGGCCGCTCGCCAGTCGGGCGGATTCAGCCAACCAGTGAACGAAGCAGTTGCAAGGAGAGACGATGAACCTGAACGATACGAGCCCGTTGCCAGCCAATGCGCTCGGAAGCGTACCCCGCTTCGACTCGGTGGACGAAGCGCAGACATACCTTGCGCAACATGGCGTGAAGTATGTGCTCGCGCAATTCGTCGACATTCACGGCGTGGCCAAGGCGAAGTCGGTGCCCGTCGCGCATCTGAACAGTGTACTGACTGCGGGCGCGGGTTTCGCGGGCTTCGCGATCTCGGGCGTCGGCATTGAGCCGAACGGGCCGGACTACATGGCGGTCGGCGATCTCACGACGCTGACGCCGATGCCCTGGCAGTCTGGGCTGGCTCGCATCGCGTGCGACGGTCACGTGGACGGCGCGCCGTGGGCGTTCGATTCGCGCGTGACGCTGAAGAAGCAGGTTGCCCGCCTGACCGAGCGCGGATGGACGCTTTTTACCGGCCTCGAGCCCGAATTTTCGCTGCTGAAGCGCTCGGCGTCGGGCACGCTCGAGCCGTGCGATCCGAGCGATACGCTGGCGAAGCCCTGCTACGACTACAAGGGGTTGTCCCGTACGCGCGTGTTCCTGGAAAAGCTCACCGAATCGCTGCGCGCGGTCGGCATCGACGTCTACCAGATCGACCACGAGGATGCGAACGGGCAGTTCGAGATCAATTACACGTACACCGATTGCCTGATGTCGTGCGATCACTACGTGTTCTTCAAGATGGCCGCGTCGGAAATCGCGAACGAGCTCGGGATGATCTGTTCGTTCATGCCGAAGCCGTTCGCGAACCGTCCCGGCAACGGCATGCACATGCACATGTCGATCGGTGACGGCAAGCGCAACCTGTTCGCCGACGACGGCGACGCGCTCGGTATGGGCCTGTCGACGCTCGGCTACAGGTTCACGGCGGGCCTGCTCGCACACGCGCCTGCGCTGACGGCGCTCTGTAACCCGACGGTGAACTCGTATAAACGCCTCGTCGTGGGGCGTTCGCTGACCGGCGCGACCTGGGCGCCTGCGTACATCAGCTACGGCGACAACAATCGTTCGACGATGGTGCGGATGCCGGGCGGCCGGATCGAACTGCGTTTGCCTGACGGTGCATGCAACCCGTATCTCGCAACGGCCGCCGTGATCGTCGCCGGGCTTGACGGCATCGACCGCGACCTGTCGCCGGGCGCGCCCGCGAACGAGAACCTGTACGAGTGGCCCGCTCAAAAACTCCGCGACCACGGCATCGGCGTACTGCCGCAAAACCTCGGCGAGGCGCTCGACGCGCTCGAAGCCGACCGGACGATCTGCGATGCGCTCGGACCGGTGGTCAACGAGTTCATCAAGCTCAAGCGAATGGAGTGGCTGGAATACATGCGCCACGTATCGGACTGGGAAATCAAGCAGTACGTCGAATTTTTCTGAGGAGCAAGCAACATGTGTGGAATCGTAGGATTGCTGGTCAAGACACCGGCGTTGCGCGACCGGCTCGGCGAGCTGATGGTGCCGATGCTGATCGGCATGACCGAACGCGGACCGGACTCGGCCGGCCTCGCGGTGTTCGGCGACGCGGTCGAGCCGAACCAGCGCAAGCTGAGCCTGTACTCGGGCTTTACGGACGAAGGCGAGCATTTTCCGTGGGACGTGCTGCTCGACCGGCTGAAGGCGTCCGTCGACACGGGGGCGCGTGTCGATGCGAAGGGGAACCACGCGGTGCTGACTGTCCACGCGCAGACCGACACGGTCAGGCACTGGCTGAACGAACACTACCCACGCGTGTACTTGCTGTCGGCCGGGCGCTCGATCGACCTGTACAAGGACATTGGCCTGCCCGCCGACATCGCCGCGCGTTACGCGTTCGGTGGCCTCAAGGGCTCTCACCTGGTCGGTCATACGCGGATGGCGACCGAGTCGGCGGTGACGCCGGATCGCGCACATCCGTTTACGGCTGGCGAGGATTTCTGCCTGGTCCACAACGGCTCGCTGTCGAACCCTTACGGCGTGCGCCGGAAGCTGGAGCCGAAGGGCATTCACTTCGATACCGACAACGACACCGAGGCGGCATGTCGCTTTCTCGAATGGCGGCTGCGCGAGGGCGACACGCTGCCCGTGGCGCTGCAGAAGGGCTTCGAGGAGCTCGACGGCTTCTACACGTTCCTGATGGGGACGCCGACCGAGCTCGCGCTGATTCGCGACCCGTTCGCGTGCAAGCCGGCCGTCGTCGCCGAGAACGACGACTACGTCGCGATCGCGTCGGAGTTCCGCTCGCTCGCACATCTGCCGGACATCAAGAACGCCAAGGTATTCGAACCCGCACCCGAGGAGATGTACGTATGGAACGCATGACATTCGACCTTGAACGCGCCACCGTCAGGGACGTCAACCAGTATCTGCACGGCAGCGCGGACGTGCTCGACGGGCGGGCGATCGTCGTGGCCTCGCCGAACGGCGCGCACAACATCGCGGTCGGCGTGGACGCCGACGTGACCGTGACGATCGACGGCCACGCGGGCTATTACGCCGGCGGCATGAACAAGCGCGCGACGATCGTCATCGAGGGCAGCGCCGGGACCGGCGTCGCGGAAAACATGATGAGCGGCAAGGTGCACGTGAAGGGCTTTGCGTCGAACGGCGCGGGTGCCTCCGCGCACGGCGGGCTGCTCGTTATCGACGGCGATGCCGGGTTGCGTTGCGGTATCTCGCTGAAGGGCGGCGACATCGTCGTCGGCGGTTCGGTCGGCAGCTTCTCCGCATTCATGGCCCAGGCGGGCCGGATGGTGATTTGCGGCGACGCGGGCGACGCACTCGGCGATTCGCTTTACGAAGCGGTGCTCTACGTGAAGGGTGAAGTGAAGTCGCTTGGCGCGGACGCGCAGTTCGAGCCGATGACCGACGCCGACGTCAGTGCCGTCGCGGCGATGCTCGATGCGGCCGGGCTCGACCACGATCCGCATGCGTTCAGGCGCATCGCTTCTGCCCGCACGCTCTACCACTGGAACGCCGACGCGAACCAGGAATATTGAATCCACGCCCCATCGAGACAACGCCATGGAAGTCAAACCCATTCAATTCGCCCGCTTGCAGCAGGAAGAGTCGTACGGCTACGACCGCAAGACGATCGACTATATCCACACGGCCGCCCAACGCGGGTTGTACGAGATTCGCGGGCTCGGTGCGAAGCGCCATGTCCCGCACTTCGACGATCTGCTGTTTCTCGGTGCGTCGTTGTCGCGTTACCCGCTCGAAGGCTATCGCGAGAAGTGCACGACGCAGACCGTACTCGGCACGCGCTTCGCGAAGAAGCCCATCGTGCTCGACATCCCGATCACGGTGGCCGGGATGAGCTTCGGCGCGCTGTCGGCGAACGTCAAGGAAGCGCTCGGCCGCGCGGCCACGGCGGCCGGCACGTCGACGACGACCGGCGACGGCGGGATGACGCAGGAAGAGCGTCGTTCGTCGAAGACGCTCGTCTACCAGTGCCTGCCGTCGCGCTACGGGTTCAATCCCGACGACGTGCGGCGTGCCGATGCGATCGAGGTCGTGATCGGGCAAGGCGCGAAGCCGGGCGGCGGCGGCATGCTGCTCGGGCAGAAGGTCAATCCGCGCGTGGCGTCGATGCGCACGCTGCCGGCGGGCGTCGACCAGCGCTCGGCGAGCCGCCATCCTGACTGGACCGGCCCGGACGATCTCGCGATCAAGATCCAGGAGCTGCGCGAGATCACCGACTGGGAAAAGCCGATCTACGTGAAGGTCGGCGCGACGCGCACGTTCAACGACGTGAAGCTCGCGGTGCATGCGGGCGCGGATGTCGTCGTGGTCGATGGGATGCAGGGCGGAACGGCGGCCACCCAGACCTGCTTCATCGAGAACGTCGGCATTCCGACGCTGGCGGCGGTCCGTCAGGCCGTCGCCGCGCTCGAGGACCTGAACATGAAGGGGCAGGTTCAACTGATCGTGTCGGGCGGCATCCGTACCGGTGCGGACGTCGCCAAGGCGCTCGCACTCGGCGCGGACGCCGTCGCGATTGGCCAGGGTGTGCTGATGGCGCTCGGCTGCAACAGCGAATCGTATTTCCAGGACGGCGTGCTGCATTCGGCTGCAGCGGATTACGCGGCGCTGCATACGTCGCCGGGTTTCTGCCACCACTGTCATACCGGCAAGTGTCCGGTGGGCGTGACGACGCAGGACGCGGTCCTCGAAAAGCGTCTCGAGCCGGAAGAGGGTGCGCGCCGTGTGCGGAACTACCTGAAGACGCTGAACATGGAACTGACCACCATCGCGCGCGCATGCGGCAAGCAGAACGTTCATCACCTGGAACCGGAAGATCTCGTCGCGCTGACGGTGGAGGCGGCCGCGATGGCGCGCGTGCCGCTGGCCGGCACGTCGTGGATTCCGGGCGAGCGGTCATGACCGAGGTGTGACGGCTTGCATGACACGGCGCCGCATCGCGGTATGCGGCGCCGTGTTGTCTGCCGATTCAGACGGCGCGACTCGCTCGGTATATCCGCAGGGTGTCGCGGCCATTCCCTGTGTTGCTGGTGGGTCATCGGTTCGCACGTGCATCGCGGTGCGGCGCAGGCCTTGATTCTAGGAAACGACATGAAAAAGACGATCGGCTGGATTCTGTGGGTCTGGCTCGCGATGCAGGCGCTGCCCGCGTTCGCGAACGACAAGGTGGCGGCGGTGCCGATGCCGAACAAGGGCGATACCGCGTGGATGATCGTCGCGACGCTGCTCGTCGTGATGATGGCGGCACCCGGGCTTGGCCTTTTCTACGGCGGAATGGTGCGCGCCAAGAACATGCTGTCGATCTTGATGCAGACGCTCGTGGTGTTCTGCCTGCTCGGCGTGCTATGGGCGGTTTACGGTTACAGCGTCGCGTTCACCGAGGGCAACGCGTTTTTCGGCGGGCTCTCCAAAGCGTTCCTGCTCGGCATCACGCCGGATTCGACTGCCGCGACGTTCAGCAAGGGCGTCGTCGTTCCGGAGTTCATCTACGTGTCGTTCCAGTTGACGTTCGCCGCGATCACGCCCGCGCTGATCGTCGGGGGCATCGCCGAACGCGCCAAATTCTCCGCGGTGCTGGCGTTCATGGTCCTGTGGTTCACCTTTTCGTACCTGCCGATCGCGCACATGGTCTGGTATTGGCCGGGCCCCGATGCTTACACGAGCGCGGCGGCGGCCGACAAGGCCAACGCGACGGCCGGCTTCCTGTTCCAGAAGGGGGCGATCGATTTCGCGGGCGGCACCGTGGTGCATATCAATGCGGGCATCTCGGCGCTGGTGGGGGCGATCCTGATCGGCAAGCGGGCGGGGTTCGGCAGGGAGACAATGGCGCCGCACAACCTGACGATGACGATGATCGGCGGTTCGCTGCTGTGGGTCGGCTGGTTCGGATTCAATGTGGGTTCCGCGCTCGAGGCAAGCGGCGCGGCGACGCTCGCATTCGTCACGACGCTTTTGGCGACATGTGCGGCGACGATGTCGTGGACCTTCGTCGAGTGGTCGCTGAAGAAGAAGCCGTCGATGCTCGGCGCGGTGTCCGGCGCGATCGCCGGGCTGGTCGTGATCACCCCGGCATGTGGATTCGTCGGGCCGATGGGCGCGATCGCGATGGGCTTGATCGCGGGCATCGTCTGCTATTGGGGCGTCAATGGGCTCAAGCGCCTTCTCGGCGTCGACGATTCGCTCGACGTCTTCGGCGTGCACTGCATCGGTGGCATCGCGGGCGCGCTGCTAACCGGCGTATTTGCGTCGCCGTCGCTAGGCGGAACCGGGATCTACGACTACGTCGCGAACAAGGTTGGCGACTACCACATCGGTGAGCAACTGATTGCACAGTGCTGGGGCGTCGGGACGTCGCTCGTTTGGTCTGCGGTCGTGTCGGTTGTCGCATTCAAGCTCGTCGATATAACGATAGGTCTGCGAGTCGACGGCGAGGGTGAACGCGAGGGGCTCGATGTCAGTTCGCACGGGGAGACTGCATACCATTTGTGACGATCAGCGTAGTCGCAAACGCACACCTTGCGCCGGTTTGCAGCGCTATCTGGGGCGGAGGAACTGCATCGCCCTTTGCACGAGCCGTAAGCTGGGAAAATCGCACGTATGGTTCGTTAGGGCGGCATTACAGAGCGAAACGCACCGACTAGCTGCTACAACTGAGTCACATCGTTGACCTTGGCGCTAGTCGGAATCGTGGCGGGAGATGTGTCGTGGACATCAGTAACGATGTGATGATCGGAGGCGAGGCGCGATCGGTCAGGGGAGGGCTAGTTGGCCGCTCCTACAGCCGATCCCGCTGATGAATCGATGGCGACATGCGAAAGATTGATAGAGTTGGTCTGTCTTGCCGTTTGACGAGTAGTTCATGCAGGCGATCTCGCGACGCCGGCTTCGTGCCAGCCACCAAGCCGCCACGTACAAGTCGCGCGCGGACCGATGCCGAGCTGGGTTGACCGAGGTTACTTGGAATGCAGGTCACGAGCACGAACTCCGAAGACGCAGGTCGGTTATGAACAGATCGGCTGGATAAATGAGAGAGCAAGCGACGTCACGGTCGCCCCGAACGAAAGAACTTCATTTTCCACTGTCGATGGCCAAAGTTCGATCGCTCTGGCGGAATTACCACCTCGCGCTGGCGGTGGTCCATACGGGATAGGGCAGTTCCGATCCGCTGCGCTGCTTGATCAGAATCGGCTACTTAGCATATTTCGTGCGCCGCGAGCTGCAGATCTGCCGTAGTGTCTGAGTCTCGTCTCGCTATCTGGAGGCTGGACTGGGACTGCAGCGCTTTGTTGTGAGCTAAAAGCCTGCCCGATTCCCATTCCTGCAGTGGCGCACCGAGCGCGGACGAACGTGATGGGTGAGTTCTAAGTCACCGCTGATCCGATAAGGATTATTATCCGCCCATAGCTGTTTTCGATCTAAACTGGCAAGTATGAAAACGCGTCAGACCGAACCCATCACTTTTCCGGACGATGCCGAACTGGCCGCGTTGCGTGCCTGGTATGCCGGGCTCGACGCCCGGGCGGCCGTCGCGCGTTATCTGGGCGACCGCAAGGCGCCAGGGGCGTCCGCGCGCGGTGTGCTCGGCCGCATCCGGCGCACCCTGAGCGTGTTCGCGACGAGCCGACATCGAGTCGACCTGGCCGAACTATTCGGCGAGCGGTCCTCCGCGTCGGCCGACACCGTCGCGCGCGCGATCGAAACGCTGCGCAGTCTACCGGCCCCAGCGCCGAACATCGCCGACGCACTCGATCACTGGTTGCCCGCGCGCGTGGTTGCCGCGCTGCAGGCGCACGGCATCCGGACGCTGGCCGACCTGACCGTGCGGATTCCGCGGCGGCGCCGCTGGTGGACCGCAATCACTGGACTCGGCGTCGCCGGCGCACGCCACGTGGAGGCGTTCTTTGCCGCGCATCCGTCGCTGACCGAACGGGCACGAGCCTTGATTGTCGCGGCGCCCGCCGGCGATGTCGTGCCGTGGGAGCAGTTGCGCGTGCCGCACGAAGTCGACGGGTCGTGCGGTCAGTTTCGGGCGCCCCAGCACGTCTGCCTGTTGAAAGCCTCGAACGACTACGAAGCCGTGCAGTCGTGGTTGTCGCTGCACGAGTCGGCCGCCACGCAGCGCGCCTACCGCAAGGAAGCGGAGCGCCTGATCCTGTGGGCGATCGTCGAACGTGGCGCGGCGCTGTCGTCGCTCACGACCGACGACGCGATCGCGTACCGTTCGTTCCTGTGCCGGCCCACACCGCGTGAGCGTTGGGTCGGACCGTCGCGGCCACGGCACAGTGTCGAGTGGCGGCCGTTCACCGGCCCGCTGTCGGCGCGATCCGCGGCCTACGCGCTGAACGTTCTGTCGGCGCTGTTTCGCTGGCTGATTGAGCAGCGCTACGTGCTCGCGAATCCCTTTGCCGGCGTCAAGGTCAAGAGCCAGGCGCCGCGTGCCGGCCTGGACGTGTCGCGCGGCTTCTCAGAGGGCGAGTGGTTGTTGATTCGCACGCTGGCCGATGGCCTTGAATGGTCCTATGGCTGGAGCGCGCCGGCCGCTCAGCGCCTGCGTTTCCTGCTGGACTTCGGGTACGCAACCGGCCTGCGCGCGAGCGAGCTGGTCGGCGCGACGCTCGCCGACATCCGCCGGGACGAACACGGCGATCACTGGCTGCACGTGCTCGGCAAGGGCGGCAAGCGCGGGAAGGTGGCGTTGCCGGCACTGGCGCGGACGGCGCTCGACCAGTACCTCGTACAGCGAGGCCTGCCCGTCACGCCCGAGCGCTGGAACCCGGCGACACCGCTCGTCGCAAGCCTCGACGAGGACGGCGCGCGCATCGAAAGCACGCGGCTGTGGCGCGTGCTGAGGCGGTTTTTCGTGGTGGTCGCCGATGCGATCCAAGACGAGCGGCCCGCGACGGCGGAGAAGTTGCGCCGCGCAAGCCCGCATTGGATGCGGCACACGCATGCATCGCATGCACTGGCACGGGGTGCAGAACTGATCATGGTGCGCGACAACCTACGCCATGCGTCGATTTCGACGACATCGACCTACCTGCACAGCGACGAGGTCCAGCGGGCCCGGCAGTTCGATCAGGCGTTTGCCGCACGAAAATGACCAGCGATTGGTTTATATCAGTTTATGGATAAGCGTGAGGGTTTTCATAACCCGGAGGCTTATGATAGGAAATCGCGCTTATCTTGTTCGCCCCCTGTTTCGCTGGCTGGTCGAGCAGCGCTACGTGCTCGCAAATCCGTTCGCCGGCGTCAAGATCAAGGGCCACGCGCAACGAGCGGGACTGGACGTGTCCCGCGGCTTCTGCGAAGGCGAGTGGCTGCTGATCCGCACGCGCGCCGACGACCTCGAGTGGTCATACGGCTGGAGCGTGCCGGCTGCCCAGCGCCTACGGTTCCTGCTCGACTTTGGCTATGCGACGGGCCTGCGTGCGAGCGAGTTGGTCGGTGCGACGCTCGGCGACATCCGTCGCGACAAGCATGGCGATCACTGGTTGCACTTGCTTGACAAGGGCTGCAAGCTCGGCAAGGTGACGCTACCGGCGCTTGCAAGAGCCGCCTTGGATCAGTATCTCGTGCAGCGTAGACTGCCGGTCACGCCGGCACGCTGGAATCCGGTAACGCCGCTCGTCGCCAGTCTTGAGGAGGATGGCTCTGGCATCGAGCCGCGGCGGCTCTGGCGCGTGTTTCGCCGGTTCTTCGTGCTGGTGGCCGACGCGATTCAGGACGAACGGCCCGCGACGGCTGAAAAGTTGCGCCGCGCGAGTCCCCACTGGATGCGTCACACGCACGCGTCGCACGCGCTGGCGCGGGGCGCCGAGTTGATCATGGTGCGCGACAATCTGCGCCATGCGTCAATCTCGACGACATCGACCTATCTGCACAGCGACGAAGTGCAGAGGGATCGCCAGTTTGATCAGGCGTTCGGAGTCCACAAGGGGTAGTCCACCAACAGACCTATAGCGCCAAATTGATAAAAATCATAATTCCCCATTTTAAATCATTTGGTTAGGGTATTTTTGGCGAAAATTTCACGAACCCCGGCCGCCCCTCGAGTTCGATCTCAGCGTTCTGGATCTGCAAGAGAGAGTGCAGAAGCGCAACTCGAAGCGTATGTCGACCGTTCCGAAGTACCGCGATCCTGCAACAGGGAAGACGTGGTCTGGAAGAGGGCGACAACCAGCGTGGCTCGGCAACGATCCTGCGGCGTTTCTAATCCAGCCAGACCTGCCTGCGATTTGAGTAGGGAAGCCGTTCTTCGACCTTTGATACGAAAAGATGGACCGACCGCAATACACGACCGCCGAGTGCATCAGCATGGACGCCGATGTCTGCAGAGCGTATGACACCGCGTGCGACCTCGCTGTGTCGATAGAGGCTCCGCAATTGTGCGTGGACATTTGCGTGTTTGCGGATGGTAGCAAGCTGCAATTTGAAGCGCGACACATGACCGTCCTCTGACACGGGAATCTAGTACGGTCGCGTTGGCCGGTCGACGCAGGTGGATACCCGATCGGTCGATGCGGTGTCGCGGCATCGATATTTCAATGGCGCATGCGGGATTCAAGTCGGTTAGGTATCCATAATTTTACATAATTAACATTATCAAAATAATAGGGTCGAAGTAATATTCTTATGCCCAGTCCTTGCGCTGAATTGTCCGCCTAGGCACCGTACAGCACACCATTGCCGGCGGGCGCTAGCCCGATTTCGGTAGAATCGGCAGGAACAGAATCTCGTCATCATCACTGTGACCAAATACACAACGGAAGATCTCTTGGCCCTGGGCGAGAGCGTAGATGTGGAGTTCAAACGGGCGGGTGGCCGTGACGGTAAAGGAGAAGTCCCCAAGGAGTTCTGGCCCACATACAGTGCCATGGCCAATACCGAGGGCGGTGAAATCCTGCTCGGCGTCGAGGAACTGAAGCCAACTGGGATTCGACCCCACAACCTCGCCAACGCGGCTGCTATGCGCCAGGATATATTCAATCTCGCCAACAATCGTCAGAAGGTTAGCGCGAACCTACTTCGAGACGACGACGTGCAGACAATTCATATCGATCACTGCACGCTCTTGCGCGTCCGGGTCCCCCGCGCCTCGCGGAAACAGCGACCGATCTATGTCGGCGAGAATCCCCTGCGAGGCACGTACGAGCGCCGGCACGAGGGCGATTTCTTGGTGGATGAGGCCAAGGTCCGGCAAATGCTGGCGGAACAGAGCGATGCCCCCCGTGACGCCACAATTCTTGCGCACTACGGTATCGAGGACCTTGATCTTGAAACCGTGCAAGCCTACCGGCAAATATTCGCGAGCCGCGTGCCAACTCACCCGTTCATTGCCCAGTCGCTCCCCGACTTTCTGCGCGCGATTCAGGCGTGGAAGAAGGATCGGGAATCGGGTGCGGAGGGTCTGACGACCGCTGGCTTGTTGATGTTCGGAAAACTCAACTCGATTCTTGACGCTGTCCCGAACTACATTGTCGATTACCAAGAGCGCCCCGAGGCTCGAACCGAGGCACGCTGGATCGACCGTCTCACAACGGACAGCACCTGGTCTGGCAATCTGTTCGACTTCTACCGAAAGGTGCTCGCCAAACTCACGTCCGACTTGAAGATGCCTTTTCGACTGGAGGGGGACGTGGTGCGCCAGGGCGTGACGCCGATTCACGAAGCTCTGCAGGAAGCGCTGGTCAACGCGCTTGTCCATGCAGATTTCTCTGGGCGGGTCTCGATTCTGGTGGTCAAGCGCCCCGATATGTACGGTTTCCGAAATCCCGGCCTGATGCGCGTTCCAATCGAGCAAGCGATTCGGGGCGGAGACAGTGACTGCCGCAACCGGCTCATTCAGAAGATGTTTCAGCTTGTCGGTGCGGGCGATCAGGCCGGTTCTGGTGTGCCGCGTATCTTTGGGGTCTGGAAAGAGCAGTCTTGGCGCATGCCGGTCGTGCATGAGAAGCGAGAACCGGAGCAAACGCTGTTCGAGTTGCGCATGGCCAGCCTACTGCCGGTCGAGATGGTTGCACAACTGGAGGCGACCCACGGCGCGAAATTCGCCGAACTGAGCGCTCTGGAAAAACTCATCGTGGTCACCGCGTCGGTCGAGGGCTACGTCGACCACAAACGCATTCGTGAAATAACCGATGAGCATCCCGCAGACATTACCAAAACGCTCAGCAAGCTTTCCCGAGAGGGGTTGCTCAGCGCAACGGGTCATGGACGCGGCACGGTCTACTTTGATACGCGCCAGTTGGACGAGCTGCTCGCTGATGCGGAGGCGGAGGTTTTCGCTGCTCCGGCGGGCGGATTATCAACGCGACCGTTGGCCGAGGTTTTCGCGCCCGAACGCGTAGCGCCACAACCTCCGAACCTTGACTCCGGTGGTTTAGGGGCGAGCTCCGAAGGTTTCGAACCAAGCTCCGAAGGTTTGATATCCCTGCCGACCGCATCGCTCGACGGCGCGCGTCTCGTTGTGCTCAGCCGCTATCCCGGGGGCCTGCCTGGCAAAATGAAACCAGAGGCGCTTCGTGAGCTCATTCTGGAACTCTGTGCGATTGAGGCACTTAGCCTCCGGGATTTAGCAGCACTGCTTGACCGCTCTCCCGACTTTATTCGCATCCAATATATTCGCCCACTGGTCGTGGAAGGGCTGATCGTGCCCGAATTCCCCGATCGGCCGCGCCATCCGGCTCAACGTTACCGCAGGATTTGACCCGGATCCGCCGAGTTCAGTGGGACGTAGGCACTCGCGGGGCGCGGCAGGGGTTGCGTATCCGTCATTGTGCTCCCCGCCGGCTCAGGGAGCGGCTCCGCCGCGTCAACTTGGCGATCATCCAACTCGTGACCGTCAATCTGGCGAAACCGCCAAAGCGTGGCGGTCTGGATATTGTCGTGTCGATCGATGGGGCACCCTCGCCCCCTGGTCAAAGCCCGCCCCGCAAGGGGGCGGGCGGGGTTGTCAGTGGAGCATCGACCCGAACAGCAGGCCCAGCTTTACACTCCAGTACAGCAGTTCGAGGCCGGCGGCCGCGCAGTGCAGCCAGAGAGTCGCCGTTTCGAGTTTCATCGGGGCACACCCTATTCCAGTTAATGTGCTCCGTATAGGTGTTCAAGATCGCGATGCCGCCGGCACCGGCGCCGCGCCCCGATAGGGTCGACCGCCCTCTTCCGGTGCAGCTTAGCTCGTACTACAGGGGTTTGGGGGCATTAAATGCCATACCGCTAATACGTCTTAGCGGCATTGAAAGAAACGAAAGAAAAATCCGACGGAGGCCGGGTCTCTCAGGCGCCGCGCGGCACCGACCAGCAGGCGCCTCCGTAGCGCTCCCTTGCCATACACTGGTCCGAATTCTTCGACCGAGACGGAATCGCAAACCCCTTTCCACGACCGATTCAGCACCTCGACGCAGCGATTGACTTGCCAACTATGCGCCAATGGCGTATAGTTGCGCCATGTACACCATCATCGAAACCCCGATCTTTCAGCGGTACGCAGATGAAATCTGGCGCAACGACGAGCGAGAGGCATTCATCAACTGGCTCGCGGACAATCCTCTAGCCGGCGATGTGATTCCCGGCACGTCGGGGCTGCGCAAAGTGCGCTGGTCGCGCGCCGGGATGGGGAAACGCGGCGGTTCGCGCGTCATCTACTACAACCTGCTCGATGACGGCGAAATCTGGCTACTGATCGCGTACACGAAAGCGAAGTTCGACAACCTGCCGACGAGCTTTCTCAATCAACTTCGTGAGGAAATCGATCGTGGATAAGGAACTGGAACAGTTTCAAGCGGACCTGCTGGAATCGGCCCGCCAGATGAAGGCCGGCGTCGCTGGCCGCGTGACACGCGTACAGCCGACCGAGGCCTCCATCGCGCGCGCAAAGGTTGGCATGTCGCAATCGGAGTTCGCCGGCCTGCTCGGCGTCTCGGTGCGTACCTACCAACAGTGGGAACAGGGCCGCCGCAACCCGACCGGCGCGGCGCAGACGTTGCTGCGCGTCGCCGTGCAGCACCCCGAAGCCCTGAAGGATCTCCAGGCCGCCGGCTGATCTCCGCAGCGGACGATACAGGAGTTCCTATTTGAACAGGGCTCTCGCGTGCGCCGGCCGATGACGGTGGTGCTGCGTACGTTGATCCCGGCAGCATGGTTCCACGAGCCAAAGTGGACGCCGGACGATATGTCGCCGAGGCCTTGTCAAATTGAAGGCAGATGGCCGTACGAATCGACAGTGTGTAGGATTCCTTCTGATTATGGGGTGTCGGTGCCCAGATCGGTTGCGCTCCAGCCATACCAGCTGTCCAGACGTTGCTTCAGCTGGGCACGGTGTGTAGCAGCGTCTATGCGATGACGGGGTAAGGCGAAGTGCTGCCGGATCGGTCCGAAGCTCGACAGAAAGCGCTGCGTGCGTCGTGGATCACGGAAACCCTGCATCTGGCGCTCACGTCGGCGCGTTGGCTGGTGGCTGTTTTCCGCCCGGTTGTTTACCCGGGCCGCCGCCTTCACGAACACGTGTTTCACATTGGCCAACTGTGGCACCTCGGCCTTTGCCGCCGGATAGCTACGCAACTGGTCGGTAACAATCCTGCGCGGTACCGGGTACGAGCGCAGCATCTTTCTGAAGAAGCGCTTTGCGGCGGCCTTGTCGCGCTTCTTCTGCAACAGCACATCCAGTTCGGTCCCATGTTCGTCTACTGCGCGCCACAGCACGTATGGCTCCCCGCGCAGTTTCACGAACACCTCATCGAGATGCCAGGTCGCGCCCGATCGCGGCCGAGCTGCTTTGGCCCGGCAGGCGAACATCGCACCAAACCGGTCGCACCAGTTGCGCACCGACTCGTAGCTGACCACGACGCCGCGTTCGAGCAGCAATTCCTCGATGTCACGCAGGCTAAGGTTGAAGCGGTAATACCAGCGCACCGCGCAGCTGATGACTGCGGATGGAAAACGGAAACCGTGATACGGCGAGGTACTCTTTTTCATCTCGCCATTCAACCGCCCCCCCTTCAAGTTGACATTGCCCTATTGCGGCATGGCAGAGTTTGGTATCGTAGGCGCCGTCACCGCTGACACTCGCTATCGGTTCGTCGGCCGGAATTTGTTTGAGCAACTCGGGCAGCATCGGGGCATCGCCCACCGCATTGCTGGTGACCTCGATACCGCGAATCTCCAGGGTATTCGCATCGACGGCCAGATGCACCTTACGCCACTGGCGGCGGTAGTCGGCGCCGTGTTTCTGGGTCTTCCATTCGCCTTCGCCCAGGAACTTCACGCCCGTACTGTCGACCAGCAGATCCAGTCCGCCATGCCGCGGCTGATAGCTCAGTTGCGCTTGCAGGTTGCGCTGACGACGGCATACCGTACTGAAGTCCGGCACCGGCCAGTCTAGCCCCGCCAGCTTGAGCAGGCTCTCCACCAGACCCAACGCCTGGCGCAAAGCCAGGTTGAACAGATATTTGACGCTGAGACAGAATTGAATCGCGGCATCCGAATACCGCTGCTGACGCCCCCGTTTGCCGCTGGCCGCCGCCAGCCACTGCATGCCCGGGTCAAGCCAGATCCCCAGGGAGCCCCGCGCCTTCAGCGCAGCGTTGTACTGCGACCAGTTCGTCGTGCGGTAGCGCACCGGCGTCTTCTTCTTGAGAGTCATGCGGCAAGCCTACCATCGGGCCGCGACCATTTGCGCAACAAAGCCGCCCGACACACAAACGCATCGAGCGGGAATACGGACGAACGTCAGCCGACAATGCTGACGCCACCGTCGATGAATATCGTGTTGCCGGTGATGCGCCGCGCATACGGCGTCGCCAGATACGCGCACGCAAAGCCCACATCCATGATGTCGACCAGTTCGCCGAGCGGCGCGCGCTGGCGTGCTTCGTTGAGCAACAGATCGAAATCCTTGAGGCCCGATGCCGCTCGCGTCTTGAGCGGCCCCGGCGAAACCGGATGAACGCGAATGCCGCGCGGGCCGAGTTCGTAGGCGAGATACCGGCACGCCGCCTCGAGCGCCGCCTTGACCGGCCCCATCAGGTCGTAATTCGGCACGACCCTGGACGCACCCAGGTAGCTCATCGCAAACAGCGTCCCGCCCTGGTCCATCAGCGGTGCCGCCAGCCGCGCCAGCCGGATGAACGAGTGGCACGACACGTCCATCGCCGTCGCGAACCCTTCCGCGGAACTGTTGATCAGGCCGCCCTGCAGGTCCGCCTTCGGCGCGAATGCGATCGAGTGGAGCGCCACGTCGAGCCGGCCCCACGTGTCGCGGATCGCGTCGAACAGCGATTCCATTTCACCCGGCTTCGACACGTCGAGCGGCATCAACAGCGTGGCCCCGAGTTCGCGCGCGAGCGGCTCCACATAGGTTTTCGATTTTTCGCTCGCGTAGGTGATCGCCAGCTCGGCGCCCAGCTCGCGAAACGCGCGCGCGCATCCGTAGGCGATCGAATGCTCGTTTGCGATGCCGAGGATCAGCACCTTTCGGCCCGCGAGGGGCAGGTTCGGCGTGTCTTCCATTCAGATCTCCAGCAGATCGAGAGTGTGCGACGCGATCATCCGCTCCTCGTCGGTCGGAATGACCCACGCCGACACCACGCTCCCGGCCGTGCTGATACGCGGCCCGTGGCGCGCGTTCGCCGCCGGGTCGAGCGATACGCCAAGCCAGGCCGCCGCGCGACAGATCCGTTCGCGCACCGCGGCGGAATGCTCGCCGACCCCGGCCGTGAAGACGATGCTGTCCAGTCCGCCCAGCGCGGCCGCGAGCGATCCGAGCTCACGCGACACCCGGTAGCAGAACAGCTCGACCGCATTGGCCGCGGCAGGATCGTCGCTGGCGAGCAGCGTCCGCATGTCGCTCGAGATGCCGGATACGCCCAGCAGGCCGGAACGCTTGTACAGCAGCGTCTCGATCGCGCGGGCGTCCATGTGCTGATGATCCATCAGCCACACCAGCACGCCGGGGTCGACGGTTCCCGAGCGCGTGCCCATCGGCAATCCGTCGACCGCGGTAAAGCCCATCGTGCTCGCCATGCTCCTTCCGTTCGCAAGTGCGGCCATGCTCGCGCCGTTGCCCAGATGCATCACCACGGTCTTGCCGCGCGCGGCCCGCTCGTCGTAGCGCGCCAGCACCGATGCGATGTACTCGTACGACAAACCGTGGAAGCCGTAGCGCCGCACGCCCTGCTCCGTGATCTCGCGCGGTAGCGCGAATTGCGTCGCGACCGCCGGCTGCCCGTGGTGGAACGCGGTGTCGAAGCAGGCGACCTGCGGAAGATCCGCGCGCCGCGCGGCGATGATCCGGAGCGCGGCCAGGTTGTGCGGCTGGTGCAGCGGGGCCAGCGGGACCAGCGCCTCCAGGTCGGCGATCACCTCGTCGTCGATGCGCACAGGGCTCGCATAGTGGCTTCCGCCGTGCACGATCCGATGGCCGACGCCGATCGCGGTATAGCCGGCGGCGTGGCCATGCAGCCAGTCGAACAGGAAGGCGATCGCGCCACTGTGGCCCAGCCGGAAGCCTTCAGGCCAGCGCTTCTCGTCAAGCGGCGCGCCCTGCGCGTCCGTGACATGGACCTGCGGATGCGTGTCGATTTCCTCGAAATTGCCGTGACAGACGGGATCGAGCGCGCTCCCGCTCACCGCGAAGACGGAAAACTTGAGGCTCGACGAACCCGCGTTGACGACCAGAATGACGTCCATGGTCCCTCGGCTCAGTTGACGACCGCGCGCAACGGGTCGCGCCGCCAGAGCGCGACCAGGGCCGCCACCGCGCATGACGCAAGCCGCGCGACCACCGAATCGGCCCGGCTCGTGAGGATCACGGGCACGCGCGCGCCGAGCACGATGCCGGCCGCGTCGGCGCCCGCCAGAAACGACAGGCTCTTCGCCAGCATGTTGCCCGCCTCGAGATCCGGCACGACCAGCACGTTCGCGTGCCCGGCGACCGGCGAATCGATGTGCTTGAGCCGGGCGGCATCGACGTTGATCGCGTTGTCGAGCGCGAGCGGGCCGTCGAGAATGCCCCCTTCGATCTGGCGCCGGTCCGCCATCTTGCACAGCGCCGCGGCATCGAGCGTCGACGGGACCTTCGGGTTGACCGTTTCCATCGCGGACAAAATCGCGACGCGCGCGGCCGGAAATCGCAGCGCATGGGCAAGGTCGATCGCATTCTGCACGATGTGGACCTTGTCCTCGAGCGTCGGCGCGATGTTGACCGCCGCGTCGGTGATGATCAACGGATCGTCGTGACCGGGCACGTCCATCACGAAGCAGTGGCTGATGCGGCGCGCGGTGCGCAATCCGGTGTCGTGCGCGACGACCGCGCTCATCAGTTCGTCCGTGTGCAGCGACCCTTTCATCAAGGCCTGTGCGCGTCCCTCGCGCACGAGGCGCACGGCCGTATCGGCCGCCGCGTGGCTGTGCGGCGCATCGACGAGCTGCAGATCCGCGATGTCCAGCCCGCTCTCGCCCGCCACCGCGACGATCCGGTCCGACGGGCCGACCAGGATCGGCTGGATCAAGCCAAGTTGCGCGGCCTCGACCGCGCCGCGGAGCGAACTCTCATCGCACGGATGGGCAATCGCCGTCGGCGTCGGCGGCAACGTCTTCGCGAACGCGATCAGGCGCGCGTATTTCTCTCGTTTGTTTTCCATGGGGATCCTCAGGCGGCTTCGGTCGACTTTCCGCGCTTGTTGGGCTTCTCGCCCGCATCCACGCCGAGCACGCGGGCGACGCGCGCAAGACGTTCCTGTTGGTCGGCCGGGATCTCGCCGCGCGCAGCCGCAAGGCAGGCATCGACGGTCTGCAGTTGCGCGCGCGTCGCGCGCTGGAGTTGCGCGACGGGCTCGGCCGGCACAGCATCTTCGCGTCTCCATGCGCGCCGAGCGCCGCGCCGCCCGGCGCTCACCGTCGCGCGGCAGCGTCGAATATCGCCAGAGCGTGCCGCAGGTCCACCTGCTCCTCTTCGCCGAGCGGATCGCCGGCCGTGAACACCTGCTCCAGCGCATCGCCCAGCCGGCGGATTTCGTTCGGCTCCGATCGCGCCAGCAACTGCGGAATCGCGGCCATCGCCGCGTCGAGATCGAGGCGCATCAGGTTCGTCTGCTGCCGCACGATGATCCGGAACGCCTCGATGAGGTTCGCCTTGCGACGCGACGATCGCTTGACTGCGCCCGACTCGTGAAGGCGCAGCGCGAGATTGAAGCGGCGCTCGTCGATTTCCGGACGATGCCGCAGCACGTAGAAGATCGCCCGCAGCGCCGCCTCGATCAGGCCGCCTTCGTCGATGGCCGAGCGCAACTCGGCGAGCTTTTGGTCGACGAACTGACGATGCTCAGGCGAAACGCTCGGATACGGACGCGGCGGCCGGTCGTCGGCCGCCCTTTGCCCGACGAGCGCCTGCAGCCACGGCGAACCGTATACGGCCTCGAACGTCTGCTCGTAGGCGGCGTCGCGCAGATCGCGCCACTGGTCCAGCACCGCCTCGATCGCATCCGACACGCGCTCCTGGGCCTGCCAGGCCGGATTGTCGGCGAGCACCTGCGTCCGGTTCGCGCGAACGTCGCCGGCGACGGCCGACACCCATGCGGCGAGCGGATTGCTGTCCGACCACCATTCGTAACCCACGCGCAGCGGATGCAGGGTTTCGAGGCGGCGCGCCGATTCGGGCGTCACGCACGCGCGGACCCACGGCTGCACGAAGGTCCGGTAAAGCCCGAGATTGATGTCCGAGCAGCGCGCGGCGGTGTCGAAGCGGCGGTCGCTCTGCGGGTCGGGCTGCACGATCTCGCGAATGTCGTCCAGCTTGCGCGGCTTCACGTCGAGCAGAAATTCGCCCTCGACCGGGGCGGGCTGAACGTTCTGCTCGGGGTTCGCGCCGATCGTGGCCTCGTAGATTCCGGACGGCAGCAGGTCGATGAGGTCGATGTTCGCCGCGAACTTCCGGTGCTCCTTGCGCCCGACGCCGCCCGACACGAATATGCCGAGATGGCCGATGCTCTCGTGCGTTGCGTACACGATGGTCTGGTCATGCGTCAGCACGTCCATGTCGTCGCGATACAGATCGGTGATCCAGCCGAGCGCCTGCGGCGGCGGCGTGATGTTGTCGCCGTACGAGCAGAACACGACGATCGGCGAGCGGATGTTGCGCAGGTCCAGGCGGATGCCGTCCGACGTGATCAGCTCCGCGGTGGCCAGGCGGTTGCCGACGAACAGGTTGTCGACGATGTACTGCATTTCCACGTCGTTGAGAAACACGTGCCCGCCCCAGTATTCCTCGAAGTCGAGGAAGCGCCCGGCCTCGGTATCGACTTTCGAATAGAGGTTGTACTGCTTGGTCCAGAGCGTGTTGGCCGGATTCAGGTTTTCGAAGTTCTGCACGAGCCAGGCGCCGTCGAAGCGCCCCGCGCCCAGGTCGCTCGTCAGCGCGGTCAGCCACGAGCCGCCGAGCAGGCCGCCGGCGTAGCGCATCGGGTTCCTGCCCTTCCAGCCGGCCCAGTACGAGACGGGCGAACCGGCGACGATGATCGGGCCGAACAGCTCCGGGCGCATGGCCGCCGTCATCAGGATCTGCCAGCCGGCCTGGCAGTTGCCGATGACCGCCGGCTTGCCCTGGCTGTCCGGGTGCCGCTCGATGACCTTTTCGAGGAACGCCGCTTCGGCGCGCATCACGTCCTCGACCGTCTGCCCCGGCACCGGGTCGGGAAGAAAGCCGACGAAATAGCACGGATGGCCCGCGCGCAGCGCCGCGCCCACTTCGCTGTCGGGCTTGAAGCCGCCGATGCCGGGCCCATGCCCGGCACGCGGATCGACGACCACGAACGGGCGCTTGGTCTCGTCGGTCGGTGCATCGGCATGGGGCAGGATGCGCACGAGCCCGTAGTTCACCGGTTTCGGCAGGTCGAGCCCGGACAGGATCAGTTCGCAGGGGAAATGCAGGACGTTGGGGACTTTCTCCGCCAGATGCGCGTTGTACCGGTTGCCGCGCTCGCGCATCACGTCCGCGTACAGGATGCCGCGCTGCCACGCGTCGGCCAGGTAGGACGACATCGCGCCCCACGGGAACAGGCTGTCCCGCAGGAACGGGAAGCACGTCGATTCAACGGCTTCGGCTGCTTGGTCGATCGTTTCCATGAATACCCCTTTTGTCGTCCGTCGCCGGCGAACCGGCCGGACTGGACTGACGGTTCAGTTGTTCGTTCCCGCGCGCGGCCTCCCGGCCCCGCTTCGCTCGCCACGCCAGCTTCGCGCCGGCCGCTCACGTCTTGCCGGGCGATGCCTCGTCGCCGCTCGACCAGCCGCCGCCGAGCGCGAGATACAGCCGCACCGTCGCGAGCGCCTCGCCGGTCTGCGACTGCACCAGTTCGTCTTCGCGCCGCAGCGCGTCGATGCGCGCATCGAGCACGTCCTGCAACGTCCGCCGGCCGCCTTCGTAAAGGCGCCGGGCCTCGTCCGTGTTGCGGCGCGCGATCTCGAGCGTCGCCGCCAGCCGCTCGCTGCGCTGGTCGAAGCCGTGACGCACGCCATACGCGCTGTCGACTTCCTCGAGCGTCTGCAGCAGCGTCTTGTCGTGCTGCGCGAGCGCGGCCTGCAGGCGCGCATCGTTGGCCTCGATGTTCGAGCGGATGCGCCCCGCGTTGAAGATCGGCAGGTCGGCGCCGATGCCGATCAACCCGCCCGTGCCGCTCAGCCCCGGCAGGCCGTCGAGATGCACGCGGCCGTCGAGGCCGACGAACGTCAGATAGAAGCGCGGCAGCAGGTCGGCTTTCGCGCTGCCGAGCCGTGCGGCCTGCGCGCGCACCATCGCCGCCGTCGCGCGCACGTCGGGCCGGCGCTCCAGCACCGCCGACGGCAGCTCGCCCGCCGGCACGGCCGGCACCCGAAACGGCCCCGGCGCGGCCAGCGGCGCGGCCTGTTGCGGAGGCTGGCCGGCGAGGATCGCGAGCCGCCGCCTGCGCACGTCGATCTGGCTCGCCAGCGCGGGACGCTCGGCCTCGCGCGCGACGATCTGCTCGTTCACGCGCGCCACGTCGTAGCGCGTGGCCTGCCCGGCACGAAACCGCGCGTCGGTATAGCGTTGCAGCGCATGCAGCGTGACGAGGCTGCGATCGAGCAGATCGAGCCTGCGCTGCAGCCCTTGCGCTTCCAGGTAGTTCTGCGCGACGTCGCCCGCGATCGCGACGCGCGTGCCGCGCAGCTTTTCCTGTGCGGCGTCGGCCAGCAGCGCGGCGGCCTGCGCGTCGCTCGCGCGGCGGCCGAAGATGTCGACTTCCCACCCGGCCGTGATGCCGCCCGCATAACTGTCGAGATCGGGCGAACCGTCGGGCACCTGCGACGGATCGCGCAGGTTGCCGAAGCCGTGGACGCCGCCCGCCCGCGCGGACAGCGACGGATAGCGCGCCGATTCGGCGACCGCCGCGAGCGCGCGCGCCTCGCGCACGCGCGCCTGCGCGACGCGCACATCCGTGTTCGCCTGCAGCGCGTCCTCGACATGTCGGGCAAGCGCGGGATCCTGCCATTGCGACCACCAGTGCGCGAGGTCGGCTTGCGTGCCGTCCGCCGCCGGCACTTGCTCGAACGCGGCGGGAACGTCGCGCTGAGGCGGCACGTCGACCTTCACGATCGACGTGCAGGCGGCGAGCATCGCCGCCGCGATCGCGGCGGCCACGGCGGCGCCCTCTCGCCGGCGCGACGCACGCCCCGGCGCGCGATCCGGCACACGGCGCGCATCGGCACCCGTCGCGGGTCTCGCGCAAGCGTTCTGAATGATTCTGAAGTCGGTCATCGGCGATTCAACCTTGTTGCGCGAGCATCGAGCGGAAGCGCACGAGCGCCAGCGCGAGGAAAAGTCCGCCCGCCGCGGCGATGCCCAGCAGGCGCGGCCATACGATGTCGATGCCCGCGCCGCGGAACAGGATGGACTGGGTGAGCGCGACGAACTGTGTCGTCGGCAGCAGCTTCACGAACGGCTGCATCGCGACCGGCATGCTCTGCACCGGCGTCGCGGCCCCGGACAGCAGATACGCGATCGCATAGGTCGGGACGGCGAGCAGCCCGAACTGCGGCATCGCGGGCGCGAGCGTCGCGAGCCACATGCCGAGCGCCGTCACCGAGAACAGGTAGAGCGCGGTGCCCAGCGCGAACAGCGCGATCGATCCCTGCAGCGGCACTTTCAGCCACAGATTCACGACGAAGCACAGCGACAGCAGCGACACGACGAAGATCACCGAGCCGTTCGCGATGATCTTCGCGACGGCGATCTCGCTCGCGCGCACCGGCATCACGAGCAAGTGCTCGATCGTGCCGTGCTCGCGCTCGCGGATCACCGCGGCGCCGACCAGGATGATCGACAGCACCGTGATGTCGATGACGATCTGCATGGTCGACGTGAACCAGTACGATTCCGTGTTGGGATTGAACTGCACGCGCACGACGGCATTCACCGGCAGCCGCGCATCGAGGTTGCGCGCGCGCAGGAACGCGAACGTCTCGGTCGTGAAGATCTGCTGCAGGTACGCGGTGCCGAGGCCCGCCTGCGTCATCGCGGTCGCGTCGACCAGCACCTGCACCGAAGGCGAACGGCCCGCCAGCACGTCCGCCTCGAAGCGCGGCGGGATCTCGACCGCGAAAATGTAGCGGCCCCGGTCGAGCTCGGCGTCGATGTCCTGCCGGCCGACGTCGACCGGCGGCTTGAAATACGGCGGCTGGATCGCCGCGCGCAACTGCCGCGACAGCTCCGAGTGGTCGCCGTCGATGATCGCCACCGACGCGTTCGACACTTCGGCCTTGATCCCCTTCGCGACCGAGTAGACGGCGAGCGTGAACGCGAACACGATCAGCGCCATCAGCGTCGCATCGCTGAACAGGCTGAAGATCTCCTTGCGGCTGAGCCGCGCGACATTCTTGAACCATTGCGTCACGGCTAGGCCTCCTGCTTCGGCAACAGGCAATACGCGCCGATCAGGTAGAGCAGCGCGAAGCCCGACAGCGCGGCGTACATCGTGCCGAAGTGCGCGGCGCCCAGGCCCTTCGTGAAGCTGCCCAGGCTCACGAGCTGGAACCACGACGACGGAAAGCCGAGGCCCGCCCAGTAGCTGCTCCCGGTGAGCGTCGACACCGGATAGAGCAGCCCGGAGAAATTGACCGACGGAATCAGGCACAGAATCGCGGTGCCGAAAATCGCCGCGACCTGGGAGCGCACGAACGTCGACACGAGCAGGCCGAGGCCGGTCGCCGCGAACACGAACAGCAGCGCGCCGATCGAGAGCGCGACGAACGATCCCTTCAGCGGCACGCCGAGCACCGTGACGGTCAGCGCGACGAGCACGAGGTAGCTCACCATCGCGAGCCCCACGTAAGGCGCCTGCTTGCCGAGCAGGTACTCGCCGACGCCCGCCGGCGATGCATAGAGATTCGTGATCGAGCCCATCTCCTTCTCGCGCACGACGCCGAGCGCGGTCAGCATCGTCGGGATCAGGATCAGCGCGAGCATGATGACGCCGGGCGTAATCGCATAGATGCTGCGGAATTCCTCGTTGTAGATGAAGCGCGACTCGACCGACACCGGCAGTGCGGGCATCGCGACGCTCGCATGACGGATTTCCTTGCCGACGTAGTCGAGCAGCACCGCGTTCACGTAGGTGCCGATCGTCGCGCCGGGGAACGGGCTGGAGCCATCGACATGGAACGACAGCTCGGGCCGGCGCCCGGCGAGCAGGTCGCGGCCGAAGTCCGGCGGAATCTCGACGACCAGCTGCGCGTCGTCGGCCTGCAGCAGACGGTGCGCTTCGCCGTCGGTGTACACGTGGCCGGTCGGCACGAAGTAGCGCGAGCCGGAAAACTGCTCGACCAGGGTACGGCTTTCGAGGCTATGGTCGCGATCGAGCACCGCGAACCGCACGTTCTCCACGTCGAACGACACGCTCCATGCGGCGGCGAGCAGCAGCACCACCGGGCCGAGCAGCGCGAACGCGAGCCGCAGCCTGTCGCGCGCGAGTTCCAGCGACTCGCGGCGCGCGAAGGCCCAGATGCGCGCGAGCGAGCCGGCGGTGGGGGCTGTGGTGGGCGTTGCTTCGGGGGCCCCTTCGGCTGTCGCTTTGCCGGTTGCTTCGGCTGTCGCTTCGGCCGTCGCGTCCGCCTGAGCGTCAGGTCGCGCCGCATCCGGCTGGCGCGAGGCCGGCGCCGTCGCGCCGGCCGCCTCGGCTTCTTCGAGACAGGCCACGAACGCCTCTTCGAGCGTCGACGCGTGACGCTGCTCGCGCAATTCCTCCGGGCTGCCCACGGCGAGCACGCGGCCGCGGTGCATCAGCGAAATGCGGTCGCAGCGCGCCGCCTCGTTCATGAAGTGCGTCGAGATGAAAATGGTCACGCGTTCCTCGCGCGACAACTGGATCAGGTGCCGCCAGAACATGTCGCGCGCGCCGGGATCGACGCCCGAAGTCGGTTCGTCCAGGATCAGCACTTCCGGCTTGTGCAGGCATGCGGCCGCGAGCTGCAACCGCTGGCGGATGCCGAGCGACAGCGCGGCGGGCCGCTCGTCGGCGCACGGCTGCAGCTCGAAGCTCGCCAGCGACCGCTCGACGGCCTCACTCGCGCGCTCGCCCTCCATCCGGTAGAGCTTCGCGTGCAGGTCGAGGTTCTGCCGCACCGTCAGCTCCTCGTACAGCGAGAACGACTGCGACATGTAGCCGACCTTCATCCGCGTGTTCATGTCGGTCGCGTCGATCGGCTTGCCGAGCAGCGTCGCGGTCCCGCTCGTCGCGTCGAGCAGGCCCGTCAGCATCTTCATCGTCGTCGTCTTGCCGCAACCGTTCGAGCCGAGAAAGCCGAAGATCTCGTTGCGCTCGATCCGGAAGCTCACGTGATCGACCGCGACGAAGCTGCCGAAGCGCCGCGTGAGCCCGTCGGCGACGATCGCGGGCGCGCCGTCCTGCGGGCGCGGCGGAATCACAAGGGCGGCCGCGCCGGCGCCGCCGGCCCCCGGCAGGAGCGACACGTACGCCCGCTCCAGGTCGTCCGTGCCCGCGCGCTCGAGCACCGCCTGCGTGCTGTCGTTGACGAGCACGCGCCCGCCGTCCATCGCGACCAGATGCTCGAAGCGCTGCGCCTCTTCCATGTAGGCGGTTGCGACGATCACGCTCATGCCGCGATGCTCGGCGCGCAGATCGTCGACCAGCGTCCAGAACTGGCGGCGCGACAGCGGATCGACGCCGGTGGTCGGTTCGTCGAGGATCAGCAGGTCGGGATTGTGCACGAGCGCGCAGCACAGGCCGAGCTTCTGCTTCATCCCGCCCGACAGCTTGCCTGCCGGCCGGTCCGGAAACGGCGCAAGGCCGGTGGCATCGAGCAGGCGCTGGATGCGCGCCGCGCGCGCATGCGCATCGAGCCCGAACAGGCGCGCGAAGAAATCGATGTTCTCGTACACCGAGAGCGTCGGGTACAGATTGCGCCCGAGCCCTTGCGGCATGAACGCGACGCGCGGCAGGATCGCCTCGCGCCGGTCGCGCACGCGCAGGTCCGCGCCGAGCACCGACACGTCGCCCTGCTGGATGCGCTTCACGCCGGCGATGACGCCGAGCAGCGTCGACTTGCCGACGCCGTCCGGGCCGATCAGGCCGATCGTCGTGTGCGCCGGCAGCGACAGCGATACGTCGTCGAGCGCGAGCGCCGAGCCATAGCGATGCGACAGGTTCGCGACATGGATCGCGCCCGCCGCATGGCCAGCCCCCGACGTGCCGAGCGTGGCAGCCATCGATCAGCTCCCGCGCACGGCGAGCGCCGCGGGCCACGGATGCGCGCCATCGAGCCGCACGAAGCCGTTGCCGGTCAGGCCGGCCTTCAGCCGTGGCGCGAGACGCCGCGCCACGTCGACCGGCAACTGCAGCTTCACGCGATACATCAGCTTCGCGCGTTCGCCCGCGGTTTCGACGTATTTGGGCGTGAACTGCGCGTCGCTCGACACGAAGCCGATGCGCGCGGGAATCGGTTCGTTCGGGAACGCGTCGAGGACGATGCGCGCGTCGGCGCCGATCGCGAGCTTGCCCGCCTGCGGCGCCGGCAGGAAGATCGTGAAATAGATGTCGTCAGGGTTGAGCATCGTCGCGACGCGCCCGCCCGCGGGCAGCACCGCGCCGACTTCGACGATCCGGTACTCGACCCGGCCCGCGATCGGCGCGCGAATGGTCGTGTCGGCGAGCACGGTCTTCAGCCGCGCGATCTGCGCGTCGGCCTCGGCGATTGCCGCATGCGCCTCGTCGAGCCCCGAGCGGGCGGCCTGCTGGCCGGCCTCGGCGCCGTCGAGCGCGAACCGGCGGCGCTGGCGCTCGACGCCCGACACCTGCCCGTCGCCGAACAGCTTCGACGTCTCCGTCCATTCGAGGCCCGCCAGCCGCTCGTTTGCCGCGCTCGCATCGACCTCGGCGCGCGCGCGTGTCGCCGCGCCGGCCGCGCGCGTGCGCGATGCGCTGGCCGCGTCGAGCTGCGCCAGCAATTCCGAGTCGTCCTCGCGCGCGACCACCGCGCCCGCCGCGAGCACGTCGCCCTCGTGAACGGGCAGCTCGACCACGCGCCCGCCGTACTTCACCGCGACATCGATGCGCGCCATTTCGAGCCGCCCGTTCGCGAACGCGATATCGTCCGGCCATGCGCCGCGCCGGTCATGCACCCACCACGCGCCCGCGCCGGCCAATCCGACCGCCACGACCGCCGCGATCGCCCAACTGCGTCTTTTGTTCATCTGCACTCTGTCGACCATGGGTCAAATCAATGCGGGCACAACCGGCTGATCGCCGCATGCAACTGCTGCGAAACCGAAATGCCCGACGGAATTCATCGAATACATATCAACCATGGCAGTGCGCAATCTCCCGGAAATAAACCGATTCATTCGCATGACAATCGCCCAGCGCCCGACGCATTTCGCCTCACGCCTTACGTTCGTCCGCGAGACAAAACGACGCTGTCCGAATCGGACATAAAAACAAACGCGCGCCGCCAGCGCAGCGCCGGAAAAAAACACACGCCTGACTCGCCGTCCGCATTCGCCGATCGGAACCGCACCGCCGGCCTGACGCGCGGCGTCATTCGCCCGCGCGATTTCGCTGAAGCACAAGGTTCGTGGAACCGACGACCGCCGCCCATGCCCGCGGCCCTCGAAACATTGGGCCGGGCCGGGCAGACGCCGCGCACGGCAGGCGCGGCGCAGCGCGTTCCGCGGCGGCTTGCGTTCGCCACGGCTCTTTTCGCGGACAGGGCGAAACGGGAATCGCGCGGCGGCATAAACCCTGCGCGACGACAATCCTAGCGGATTTATCGCGACGCGCGAGCCTCATTACCGGATCGACAACGAAAATGCGACGACTGATTGACGCACCCGCTTTCGTCGCATCGCCATTTTTGCTGGCTTCGCGTCAGTTTAAATACGCACAACGATCCGGCGCACACTGGCAACGTATGCGTATGTTGCTCGCCACGCACAAAAACTACAATGTTGCGAGAGGACAAATATTTTATGATTCAGGCCAAAGCGATGTTTCCACGAGGTCCGTCGACATGAGTTTCGGGGAGTTCACGAGAGGCCCGGCGAGCGCGCGGCTTCTGATCGGTTTCGGACAGGAGCATGGCGTGCCGGCCGCTCGCCTGCTGGCCGGCACGCGCCTTGCCGCCGGCCAGCTCGACGACCCCAACCTGGAACTGGCCGCCGCGCAGGAGCTGTGCATCGCGCGCAATTTGCTGCGGCTGCTGAAGCACCCGCCCGGGCTCGGGCTCCAGGTGGGATGCCGTTATACGTTTTCGGTGCACGGGATGCTGGGCTACGGCCTGATCAGCAGCGAGACCGTCGGAGACGCGCTCACGCTCGCGCTGCGTTTCCTGCCGCTTTCCTACGCGTTCACCTCGATCACGTACCACGAGCACGAGCACGTCGGCGTGTTGCGATTCGGCGAACTCGATCACCTCGCGGACGACATCCGGCAATTTCTCGTCGAGCGGGACATGGCGGCCGCGGCCGTCCTGCTGCGCGACGTCCTGGGCGGCGACATCGCGTCGCTCCGTTTCGCGTTCAGGGGCGACGAGCCGCGGCCGGCGTACCGGCCGTCCCGGGCGTGGCCGACCGCGCTCGGCACGGAGCACGAGTTCTCCGCGCGCTTCAACAGCCTGTCGTTCGAGCGCTCGCTCCTGAGCCGCGCATTGCCGCATGCGAATCCGGTCACGGCGTCGATGTGCGAACAGATGTGCGCGCAGCTCATGGAATCGAGACGCGCGCGCACCGGCACCGCGGCGGCGGTCCGCCATCACTTGAGCGCCGCCGGGGCGGCACTGCCGGATCTCGGGCGCATGGCCCGCCTGATGAACGTCAGCGAGCGGACGCTGAAGCGCCGCCTGAGCGACGAGGGCGTCACGTTCCGGGAATTGCTGGCCGAGGCGCGCCGGTCGGCCGCCGAGAGCCTGCTCGGCGCCGACGACCTGACGCTCACGGAAATCGCCGGGCGGCTCGGCTACAGCGACCTGTCGAGTTTCTCGCAGGCGTTCAAGCGCCGGCACGGCATCACGCCGAGCGCATTCCGCAAGCGCGTGCGGAATTGAGATCGCGCGGCGCCGGATGCCGGTCGCGCACGCGCGATTTCATTCAGCAGAGCTTCGCCGGATCGGCGATCCGGAAGCTCGAATGCCCGCAGTGCCGCCCGCAATCCGGTTCGGCGCGACACCCCGTTGCGCTGTTCGAAATGCGCACCAGGCGCGGATTCGAGAGGAAAGAAGGCGTGAGGCCGAAGTAGCGCTTGAATGTCCGGCTCAGGTGCGCCTGGTCGGAGAAGCTGGTGGCATGGGCGACTTCGGTGAGCGTCTTGCCGGACGCGAACATCGACACGGCCTTTCGCGCCTTGACCCAAAGCAGGTACTCGCGGATGGACACGCCCGTCACCGACGCGAACAGATGCACGAGCCTGCTTTCCGAAATGCCGCACAGCCTCGCCAGCGAACGGGGATCGGTACGCACCGGGACGCGGGCCTTCAGGCAGCCTGCGACCGTCTGCACGCGGCTCTCGGTGGCCGGGAACGCGACGGCGTCCCCGAACAACGCATCGAGCACGCGCTGCGACGCCGCCGCGATGTCCGGGTCGCCCGGCGGCTTTCCGAGCGCGGCGCCAGACGTTTCCAGCACGAAGCCCTCGGCCTTCTTCGACAGATCGACGACCGGTTTCTCGCCCGGCACGTGACGCCGCAGGTATTGACTCAGCCGGCTCGCCGGGTCCAGCTGGATGCTGTACAGGCCGGTGGCATTGTTGACCTCGATCGACCGGCTGACATTTGGGGAAACCAGCAGGCACCGGCCCGTGTATGCGCCCCGCTCCGTGACGAGCCGGATTTCGTCGCTCGCGCCGATCACGATCACCATGGACGGGCGAGACGTCGAATCCCTCGATCCGAAGCGCGGAGACACGTATGTCGCAAAATCCTCGGAGATCGACAACGACGCAACAGGATCGCCCATACCTCACCTCTCAAACAGGAACGCGCCCATGCGCCCACGGTCTCTCGAATCGCTCGCGACCGGACGGAGCCTTCGCGCATCCGCCGTTTGCCACTCGCTGCTTTTCGTTCGAGTATAACGAAGCGGCTTCGCGCAAGAACAGCAAAAGCCTCGATTATTCGGACAGCATCCGGGATTCGTTCGGCGGGAGCCGGATGCGCCGGAATCCGCTTCGGCATGGGCGTGCGGGCGACGTGCGGGCGCGCGATGGCGATGGCACTGGCGATGCCAGCACCGCTGTATCGTTCGGGCGGGTGATCGCGCGATTCGCGCCGGATTCGCCAGACGCCTGCGCGCGGCCGCAGGCAATCGAGTGTGCGCTGCCGATGCCGACCGACGACGCCTTGCGCCGCGCGGCCGGCCGGAACGGCCGCACTGGCCCTAGCGCGCCAGCCGGCTCAGCGCGTGCCGGGCGATCATCAGTTCCTCGTTGGTCGGGATAACCCATACGTCCACCGCGCTTTTCGCGTCGCTGATGCGCGGGCCGTGGCGCGCGTTCGCGTCGGCGTCGAGCGACACACCGAGCCATGCCGCAAGCGTGCACACGCGCTCGCGCACAGCGTCCGCGTATTCGCCGATGCCCGCCGTAAACACGATCGAGTCGAGCCCGCCGAGCGCGGCCGCGAGCGAACCGAGCTCGCGCGAGATCCGGTAGCAGAACAGGTCGACCGCTTCGGCGGCCCTCGGATCGTCGCTGGCGAGCAGCGTGCGCATGTCGCTGGAGAGGCCGGACACGCCCAGCAAGCCCGAGCGCTTGTAGAGCAGCGACTCGATCGCGCGCGCGTCCATGCCGCCCTCCTCCAGCATCCACAGCACGACGCCCGGGTCGAGGCTGCCCGAGCGCGTGCCCATCACGAGCCCGTCGACCGCGGTGAAACCCATCGTGGTCGCGACGCTCCGGCAGTTGTCGAAAGCCGTCATGCTCGCGCCGTTGCCGAGGTGCAGCACGACCGTCTTGCCGTTCGCCGCGCGCGCGTCGTACTCGGGCAACACACCGGCGATGTACTCGTACGACAGGCCGTGAAAACCGTAGCGTCGCACGCCCCGGCTCGTGATCTCGGGCGGCAGCGCGAAGCGTGTCGCCACGGCCGGCTGCGTATGATGAAACGCGGTGTCGAGGCACGCGATCTGCGGCACATCGGGGTGACGCGCCCGTATGGAGCGGATCGCCGTCAGGTTGTGCGGCTGATGCAGCGGCGCAAGCGGGATGAGCGTCTCGAGTTGCGCGAGCACGCGATCGTCCACGCGCACCGGGGCCGAATAACCGTCGCCGCCATGCACGACGCGATGCCCGACCGCGACCAGCGTCGCATCGCCCGCGTGGCCGCGCAGCCAGTCGAGCAGGAACGCGATCGCGGCATCGTGCCCGAGGGACTCGCCGGCCGGCCAGACCCTGTGCTCGATCACGTCGCCATCCCTGCCTTTGACGGTGAAGCGCGGACGCTCGTAAATCTCTTCGAGCTTGCCGCCCGCGATCGGTTCGAGTTGCGCCGCGTCCACCGCGAATGCGTGAAACTTGATGCTGGACGAGCCTGCGTTGATGACGAGAACGACGTTCATGGCGTGGAAGGCAGCAAGCGCCGGATGCCAGCGGCGCGTCGGGATTGTCGGAGGGATCAGCTCTCGCAGACGATCGCGGAGAGCATGAGCGGAATGACCTGGTGTATCGCCGCGTGGCTGCCCGCTTGCCGCACGAGCGCTTCGACGGAATCGGTCGAGCCGAACACCACGGCGCCGTAGATCGGCCCCGACGGCGTCTTGCCGTTCCCCGGCTTGAACATCGGGTCACCCGGCTGGTATCCGAACACCGCGCGAACGCGCAGGCCGAATGCGGTGAGCCCTGCGTCGTGCCGGGGCTTGAACGCATTGACCGAATTGGCCTCGACGAGCATCGGCGACGGCTCGATGGACTGGTCGCTGATGAGCCGGGAGATGAACGCGTGCGCGCTGGATTTGCAGGTGAACTGCTCGTCGAGATCGTGCGCGAACGCGGACGCGGGACTCAGCCCCGCCCCCAGCATGACCACCGAAATCAGGGTGGCGAAAAAGGGCTTGTTCATGGCATGACCGTTGAATGTCTTCTGCTCGATGCCGCTGCGGCGCAAGCCGTTCTGCCTGTCGCGACAATGCGGAGCGAAAAGGGATCGGCGTGCCGAAACGGGTTGCGCGCTTTCGACGGCCGATGCCGCCGCGCCATTCCCCTTTCTTTTCATGGCGGCCTCCCGCGAAAATACCATCATAGGACGGTATTCTGCGTACAAAAGTTTCTTTTGAAAAAGGCGCAAAGGGGAAACGGCACGCGGCGGCAATCGCGCCATGCCGCGCCGCGAAGCGGACGGGCCGCGCTTAGTACATGTGCTGGCCGCCGTTCATCGCGACGTTGCTGCCGGTCATGAAGCCCGCGGCATCGCTGGCGATGAAGGCGACCAGCGCCGCGATCTCGTCGGGCTGCCCGAGGCGGCCGACCGGAATGCCGGCGACGATCTGCTTGAGCGTATCCTCCGGCACGGCCGTCACCATCTTTGTCGCCAGATAGCCGGGCGAGACGGTATTGACCGTCACGCCCTTCCTGGCGACTTCCTGCGCCAGCGCCTTGGTGAAGCCGTGAATGCCGGCCTTGGCGGCGGAGTAGTTGGTCTGGCCGAATTGCCCCTTGCTGCCGTTGATCGACGAAATGTTGATGACGCGGCCCCAGCCCCGCTCCACCATGCCGTCGATGAACGGTTTCGTGACGTTGAACACCGAATCGAGATTGGTTCGCAGCACCGCGTCCCAACCGTCTTTTTCCAGCTTGCGGAACGTGGCGTCGCGGGTGATGCCGGCATTGTTGACCAGGATGTCGACATGCAGCCCGTCGGCCCGAATCCGATCGGCCATGCGCTTGCAGGACTCGAAATCGGCGACGTTCGCGTCGTACGAGTGAAACCGGTAGCCTTTGTCCGCCTCGCCGGCGAGCCATTCGGCCGCCGAGGCCGCGTCGCGCGCATGCGTGACCAGCACGCGGCATCCCGCGTCGTACAGCGCGCGGGCAATGGCCTCGCCAAGCCCCCCCATGCCCCCGGTCACGAGGGCGGTGCGATCCTGGGTCGTCGTCATCTCATGCCTCCTTTCGCACTTTCGCGTTGGCGACGGCCGTGGCGCCCTGCCACGCGCCGCTCCATTGCTTGATGAAATCCTGCGCGGACGACGCGGCGTTGACGCCTCCGGCGACCTCGCCGACCGCCTTTTGCCAATCCCCCAGCGCCTGCTGCAAGCCGGCGGTGAAGGCCGCCTGACTCTTGACGGCTTCCCGCGCGACCGCCTGGGCATCGTCGGCGCGCCGCTGGAACAGACGCCCGAGCGATTCGGCCGGCAACGCCGCGACGGACGGCCAGTCCGTCTTTCCGCGCAGCGTCTCGATCTCCGCCGCGGATTCGGCAATGCTGTCGGCGGTCGCGCGCTCGACCGCTTCGAACCACTGGCGTCCGCTTTCCTGCAGGAGACGCGCGATACGCAATTGAAATTCTCGATTGGTTTTGTAAAGGTGCAGGGAAATCGGTTCGGTAATCATGTTCGTTTGAATTGGCGAAATATCGAAAACTGAGCGGACTGAAAAATGCACAGAACTTCGCGGCATTCCACGCATTCGCATTTATCCGGCGCGCGTCTGCCACGGCAAACGCTGGAATTGTGCGGCCGATAATCCGGTACTGCTTGAACAAAACCGCTATTCCCGAGGCTTTGTTGCACAAAAGACGTCCAGGACGGCATAGCCCCCACCCCAGACGGATTTATGCTGTTGATTTCCACCGAATCTTGACCCACCGTTTTCATCTAAATCTGACCCACCCCGAGACAGCGTAGTACATCTATTCCGGTGTGGATAACTCCTCACTGCCTGCGGCTTTTGCTGCTCTCTTTCTGGTTGCCTTCGCCTTGGCAGAACTGGACTTGAAGCGCCAGGATTCATTGCCCGTTTCGACGATGTGGCAGTGATGGGTGACGCGGTCCAGCAGCGCCGTCGTCATCTTTGCGTCCCCGAACACGGTCGCCCAC